>VBPL01000041.1 GCA_005877205.1 Nitrososphaerota archaeon | reverse complement strand
GGGACTACCCGGGTATCTAATCCGGTTTGCTCCCCCAGCTTTCATCCCTCACCGTCGAACGTGTTCTGGCAGACCGCCTTCGCCACTGGTGGTCCTCGGAGGATCAGAGGATTTTACCCCTACCCCCCGAATACCGTCCGCCTCTCCCACTCCCTAGCTTTGTAGTATCTCCAGCGGCCCATCTGTTAAGCAGGTGGATTTAACCGGAGACTTGCAAAGCCGGCTACGGATGCTTTAGGCCCAATAAACGTCCTGACCACTCGAGGTGCTGGTATTACCGCGGCGGCTGACACCAGACTTGCCCACCCCTTATTCACCTGTGCTTTTAGGACAAGCAAAAGATTCCTTTAGCAGGAATCACTCGGACTGACCCAGTCGTGCTTTCGCACATTGCTAAGGTTTCTCGCCTGCTGCGCCCCATAGGGCCTGGGTCCGTGTCTCAGTACCCATCTCCGGGCTTCTCCTCTCAGAGCCCGTACCTGTTATAGCCTTGGTGAGCCATTACCTCACCAACAAGCTGATAGGCCGCAGTCCCATCCTATGGCAGTAAACTGTTTCGACCATAAGCCATTCCAGGCATAATGATCTATCGTGGTTTATTCTCAGTTTCCCGAGGTTATCCACGTCCATAAGGTAGATTGACTACGTGTTACTGAGCCGTCCGCCTTGCATTGCTGCAATGACTCGCATGGCTTAGTACCAATCCGATAGCAGTCAGGTCCGGCAGGATCAACCGGATTCGTTTATTCGTACTTGGTCGAATTATGAACATATTTTTATTGGGAATTGGTGGATTGCACAATTTCTTCAAACTTCGGATAAGACCATTGGGGTCAAACCCACATATTGTATGCGTAACTGGAGGCCTGTGAATCATGCGATGGTACAACACCAAGTGTCATCACAAGCGCCGCCTTGCTGTTACGTATGCAAAAACTTAATCAAAAAGAAATAATATAAACCATGCCTAAAACAGGTTTCTTTACTAAATTTTTTGCGATCACTAATATTAATCTGGATTACTAGTTTTTGCATTGTCTTTAGCTGTAGAAATATACAAGAAAAAAACTAGAACGTCTGCCAAATTATTTGAGAAATCAAAAAAGTATCACATCAATGGAGTAAGTCATAACATCAGATTCTTTGAGCCGTATCCATTTGTTACAAAATCCGCAAAGGGAAAAAATCTTGTCGATGTTGATTGCAACAAGTATACTGATTATTGGATGGGCCATTGGAGTTTGATCTTGGGCCATGCTGCACCTCAAGTGACAACATTTGTAAAAAAACAACTACAGGCTTGTTGGCTACACGGTACTGTAAATGATATGACAATATCATTTTCCGAAATAATTCAGAAAGCAGTTCCAGTAGCTGAAAAGATCAGGTATGTTTCCACTGGAACTGAAGCGACCATGTATGCAGTTAGAATTGCGCGTGCTCTTACAGGCAAGAAAACAGTTGCAAAGATAGATGGCGGCTGGCATGGATACACTACAGACTTGCTCAAGTCTGTTAACTGGCCATTTGAAGAGTCAGAAAGTGCAGGACTGGTAGACGAGTCATGTATCGTATCCCTACCGTATAATGATCTTGAAAAATCACTACAAATACTTGAATCGGTAAAAAATGATCTTGCTGCAGTGATAATAGAGCCAGTCCTGGGTGGTGGCGGTTGCATTCCCGCAACAAAAGAATACTTGGCTGGAATCCAAGAATATGTTCACAAAAATAACGCGCTTTTTTTGCTTGACGAAATTGTAACAGGATTTAGATTTTCATTTGGCTGTATTTACAAGAATATGAATTTGGATCCTGATATTGTCACATTAGGAAAAATTGTTGGTGGTGGGTTTCCAATAGGAGTAATTTGTGGAAAAGAAGAGATTATGAAAATTGTAGATACCAGTACTCATAAAAAAACTGACAGATCTTACGTTGGTGGAGGAACATTTTCTGCAAATCCTGTTACAATGACTGCTGGTAGGGCAATGCTTGAGTTTCTCAAGAAAAATTCAGGTCCAGCATATAGAAAGATTGGCAAACTTGGAGAAAAGGCGAGAAAAGAATTAGCCAAGACCTTTGATGGAAAGGTAGCAATAACTGGAATGGGCTCTTTGTTTATGCCTCATTTTCTTGCAAATGGTGTTACTGAGATAAAAAATGCCTCAGACGCCTCAAGGTGTAATACAGAACTTCTCCATAGGTATCACTTTGAGATGATAGCAAAAGATGGCATATTCTTCCTCCCAGGAAAGCTTGGAGCTATATCATTTGCCCACTCTGAATCTGATGTAAAGGATCTAATTGAAACTTCAAATAGATTCTCAGCTTCGACGAATTAAACAGCCAAATTTATTAACTTATGATCTTACACTTTCTTGTCGTGTACAAGATAGCAATTTTAGCAATAGCTCTTGTTTTGCTGGTTCCCCTGGCAGCTTCATCGTTTGCCGCTATTTTAGATGTTAGAATCCACACAGGTTCTACTAGTCCATATGCCTCTCTTACATTCTATCCACCCACTATCACTGGATATGTTGGCGATAAACTTCAGATAGGCAACAGCGATACCGTTGAACACTCTGTCACTTCTGGAACTCCCGACAACGGCCCTGACGGAAAGTTCGATAGCGGTCCACTTGCTGTTGGACAATATTTTACATATACTCTAAGGCAGGCCGATATTGGTGTGTTACATTACTATGACAAAGACTATCCTTGGATGACAGGAAAGGTCTTTGTTCAAGCGTCTCTTCCAGGATACAAAGTTGTATCTAATGTTGGTCAAGACGCCGGTGATGGAAAGACGACTTATAATGTGCAGTATTCATCTGTGAAAGACATCGTTAGCTCTTCAGTAAATACAAAGGACAGGTCTGTTAATTTTGTCTTGGTGGGAAAGGCTGACACTGATAGTGAGCTTGTGTTAAGATTACCCAAAGCTCTCATTAGCGGACCATTTCTTGGAGTATGGGTTGACAATCAACAGACAAGAAACTTTACCATAACTGAAGAAGCTGAGGTTAACGAAGTCAAGATTACTATCGCACCACTCACTGAAAAAGTCGGTATTGCGGGAGCACGAGTAGTGCCTGAGTTTGGGCCGGTTGCTGGTATAGTTCTTGCAATCTCAATAATTGTAATAGTGGTCTTTGCAAGATTTAGGCCAATCCAAAGACTGGGATAGCTGCGCCGTTAATTGGTCTAGAGTCTTCAGTCGCTAAGAAAAGAATAATTCTTGCAATCTCCGATGGTTTTACCCACTTTGAAAAATCTGCATTAGGCATCGCCCTTCTGTTTGGTTCTGTATCTATAATGCTAGGAAGAATGCAGTTAACATTGATGCCTTTTGATTTTACTTCTTCTGCTAGAGATTCAACCAGTCTTATCACTCCGCTTTTTGAGGCAACATATGCCGCATCGTTTCCTCCTCCCTTAAGTCCAGGCCTTGCAGCAGTATGAATCACTTTTCCGCTGGACTGACGAATCATTTGTGCAACAACATGTTTGCTTAAAAGAAAGGCTGTTTTGAGGTTGAGATTCATCATGGTATCCCAATCCTTTTCGTCAATTTCTGTTACTGGCTTTCCTGCCATGTAACCTCCTACTACATTTGCCAATACATCGATTCTTCCATATTTTTTAACAATCTCTGATACAAGAGCCTGGACATCCTTTTCGTTGCCCAAATCTTTTTTTATCAAGAAAATGTTTTTCTTGAGATCCCCAATCTTGGACTCTAGCGCTGGAATCTCTTCATCAATAACATAGGTGGTGGCAACCAAGGCACCTGCCTTTAGAAAGGCGTGACAAACTTCTCTTCCCAGCGCTCCGGTACCACCCGTTACCAATACCACTTTGCCTGAAAAATCATGATCTTTCATACTTCAAGACAACCAATCTGATTAAAAAATAATTATAATATTAATCTAAATTTCCACTCTGGGTCTTTGACTCCACCTGTTCTGCCATCAAGTCAAGCTCTGAGGTATTACCAAACTTTTGATATGTTAGTTTTTCAAGAGTCTTGATGATACTTTTGGCTGAGCGATATTGAGGTATCTTCGGTTCGTTAAGCTCCGCATACAGACCAATTCCCTGAATGCCATTCATTTTAGCAAATCCAAGTATGAGTCCGTTAAAGCCTGTGATTAAAGATGCTTCAGGGGTGGTCTCAATTCCAAGTTTTCTCACCTGATCTGTTAATTCCATTGAAGTCGTAGTGACAAAGGTCTTTGGGTTTCTCTCAGTTGGTCTTGCTGTGTGAAACCCGCCTAGAGTGTAAATGAATCTGGTCGAGTATTTTTTTGCAGTACTGATGACATCTTGGCACAAGATGTTTAGTTCTTCAGTTGAAGATGGTTGGCCAGATCCGCCGCCGAAAACTATCATGTCTTTGGCATACCTGTATTCCCACTTTTCCTCAGGAAGGTCGATGTATCCGCCGTTATCTATTACATAAGCAGGATACGATGGAAGAACTTCTCGGAAGACTGCGGTATTCAGATTTGTGTTAATAAAATCGATAACGATACTGCCAACATCGCCCATATCTTGCATTGCAGCGATCATGAGTGGCTTGCCTATGCTTGGCTCCTTTAATTGAGTAAATTTCACGATGCTTTCTGTATTGTTTGCAGAGTCATTATAATTCTTTGATTCGGACCTGATAAAGCATTAGATTTTTTTAATTACTTGACTACAAGTCAGTCAATAAATGATATCTTATCAACGCTTTTTTGCTTTCTTGGTTGACTGAAGATAAAGCAATCCAAACGAGGCCCATGCGCCCAAATAAATGATCAGTACGGGCATAAACCAGTTAAGCATTTGTTTGGCTTTATCATAAGTTATTCCGTATCCTTGGAATTTTTCGCTCAATGCGGGGATACTAAAAATTACCATGGCTGCAAAAACAAAAATCCGATTGTAACTACTGTTATAACAGATAGAACAATGGCAAATGCGACAAGTCCTGGTTTATCCTTTGGAATTTCTCTGGCACTCTGAAATACTTCCTCTTTTTTTTCTTTGGGTTTTTCTCTTGGTCTTTCCAAAACGGTAGAGTGTCTTTCTCGTGGTGTATCATAGGAATGTGTTGGTCTTTCGCGCTGTGCTACTTCATATGTTGGTCTTTCGCGATGTGCTACTTCATATTTTGGTTTCTCACGTTGAGCTTCTTCTCGAAACTTTTCTTCAAGCTGATCAAGTCTTACCAAGATGTGATGTAGATCTTTTCTCATCTCCACTATTACGTTAACCTGACGTATTGCAGTATCGTCAGATTCTGGCACGTCGGAAATTAAGGACCTCTGAGGTTTGGGAACTCGACTGACGTCGCTGTCTTCCATGCTTTCTTGTATATTTTTTACGTGGTGTTCTACCTTTGTTAGTGGCGCGTCAAATTTTTCATAACGTTTTGTTTCATTTTCAGCGTAATGAACAAGATGCCGTGCAAGATATCTTTTGTCACATTCAAAAAGAGGTCTTCCAGACTTGACCCAATTTAATATGAATCGCAGTCTGCTATCACCATATCCCAAGTCGATTTCTCTTTGTATCTTTGCTATCAGATTGTCATCCAATGTGCACCATCACTTCCATACAATCCCCTGTTGCAACTATAACGCCACTCGTTTAATTGCCTCTTTACGAGTTTAATTTGGGTGTTCGAAATTATTAGATAAACAGATCAAAATATGTCTCAAAAAGTGGCATTTTGCTATATACATTAGGAAAAGGAATCGACGTTAATTCAAGGGATAAAAACACATTATGTGAATGAGAATGAAGGAAGAATAGTAGGGTCTGTCTTTGAAAAGTACAAACAGATCCTAATTACATGCTCTTTTTACATTCATCTAATGAAAGGCAAAGTTTTAGCTATTGGACTGTTCGTATTCGTCATTTCTCTTATCGGCTACATGGCAGGACCAGCTGCGATAAGCCAGATGATGGACTCTTTCACGGGCGGGGTTGTGGCGCATAACACAGGCCCTAGCATAGATCCCTATAGAATGATGGGCATACCGACACCTGAGGAAATGGGCAAGATGACACAATATTCCTCCCTAGCATTGATGTTGGGCGGATTGGGAGCTATAGTCTTTGGCATATTAGGCAAAAAGGGCAAACCAAAAGCAAAACAGGTTGCAACTATCCAGCAAGAAAATAACACAACGTTTGAGCCATCCATGGAAATAAAGGGACAGGAGGTAATTGTTGATGAGGAAACCCAAACAAATAACCGCTCCATTGAGATCCTACAAGAAAGACTTGCCAAGGGAGAAATTACATCAAATGAATATCTCAACTTGAAGAGACTTCTTGATAAATAATATCACACCCCTTTTTCTGTTGTAGTGACCATTCCTATAGGATATAAAGAGAATTTTTTGAAATGTAACATGGGAAAATACGTGCTTCCACCTTTGCCGTACTCGTATGATGCGCTGGAGCCATACATTGACGAAACTACAATGAAGATACATCATGAAAAGCATCATCAAGCCTACACAGATGGATTAAACGAAACTCTCATCCAGATAAACGCGTTATCACACAAAAACTACATTATTGGCATTTTATCTGATCTAAATTCTGTTCCAGAAATCGCAAGAGACGCAATCAATTTCTATGGTGGAGGATACGAGAATCACAGAATGTTTTGGGAAAGCATGAAACCAAATGGCGGCGGAGGAGAACCTGGTGGAAGATTGGCAGATGAGATTGGAGTTTATTTTGGAAGCTTCAACGAGCTCAAGGAAAAATTTGCAAAAGGAGCTATTTCAATACAGGGAAGTGGCTGGGCCTGGCTTGTGTATAACCACACATATGCTAGATTGGAATTTACTACAACTCAAAATCAGACAAGTCCATTGACTCAAAGACTGATACCGTTGTTAGGGCTCGATGTCTGGGAGCATGCATATTATCTCAAATACCAAAACAGACGAGTTGATTATGTGAGCGCGTGGTGGAATGTGGTTAATTGGTCCGAAGTTGAAGAAAGATTTCTTAGAATAACACGTTAAGGAGGGACTAGACTGTAGGTTAAGGAATTCAATGTGTGCAGATAAGACACAAACTAATTTACCAAGCATTAAAATAGAAAAATGCCCAATTTCTTGTCTACTCCCAGAATAGACTGGTTTTTGTACTAGTTTACATCCAGATTTTGTAAAATGTAGTTGAATATTTTTATAGCTTCTAAATATTTTCTACGATAGATTGGACGCATATCTTGAAGAAGAATTGTATGATCTGTTGACATATTGTATCCAAAATGGACCAAACTCTCAAGATTATGAGAGCCAGAGACAAAGAGTTGCTGAGATAGGCAGGGAACTTTACTCTGACGGTGGAGTAGATGCGATGGAAAACATGTATTTTTCTATAGAAAATAGGATAAGAGAAGAAATTCAGAAGGACGCCAAATCTTATCGTTCCTGGTGGAACAACGTTACTGATGAGTGGAAGTACTAGATCATTGAGCTGCGGTGACTAGCGGTTCTTCTTCTTTTACTGGCTCTTCTCGCTGTTCTTTTCTTGCTCTAGCCAATGCCATTCGAAGATGCTCAATTTCTATCTCATCAATCATTTCGCACATGGCTAATCAATAGCAAATTCTGATACTTAAGTTCTGTGCAGATTATCCTAGAGTTCTTGACTGTGTTTCTTTCTCTGTAACTGGCTTTAGATTCGTGCAGTATTCCTTCCATTCATGCGTGAATAAAATCTGTTTATCACCATGAACATAACAGCCAAGTGACAATTTGGCTCCCATTTTAATTGGAAAGTCTATCACGAATTTTTCTTGTTCGCCTACCTTTCTAAAATATGTTGGTTTGAGTCCCATCCAATAAAGTTCTATGACATGCTCAAACGGATTGATATTGTTAAGCTTGTTCTTTGCGCTCTCAAATGCCATGTATCTTGCCGCATATTTTGCCGCGTCCCTTGCAGCATCCCGTGCGCTCTCTCCTGATATGTAACTTCCACCGTACCAACCATAGTTATCACGAGTAGAATTGCTTGCTTCTTTCCAAGCAAGATCCCATGCAAAATCCCAAGTATTGTTCTTACCTTCCTTTGTTGCAGCAATTCTTGCCAGATCCCAGAGAGAATCGCTTGCATGTTGAATTGTATCATTTTCTTTTTTCCATGGAATAAGAGTTTTGATATAGTTTTCAATAATTTCATCGACTTTGGAAATCAAGGAGTTTGCTTCTTCAATGGTTCTTGCAGGCGTAAAATACTTGATTGACTTTAGTTTTGCATGGGGATCCAATACAGAAAACGTTTCATTTGAATGAGACATTTTTCATTATACAAAACTTACGAGTTTTATATTAATCTGTTTTTCCGCTATCGTCTGCGTCATCTTCAGATCTGAGCTTTCCCTGATTTTTTTGCTCTTTTGGCAACCACAATCTTGCTATGGCGCCCATCATAAAACCTCCTACTACTACTATTGCCACACCACTTACTACAAGAGCAAATGCTTTGACAATAGATTTGATTGAGGTCATATGGTAACTAACTGCATAGAGCTAAATATGGATTGGTTAGAACTTAATCAAGAGCTCTCTACTACTTTGGCAAACTCCTTTACTTCATCTATATTCTCTTTCCTATCTTTCCCGTTGCCATAAATCCCATAAGTTTTCGCTTTCCAGATTTTTTGGTATCTCTCAAGGATTAAAATTGTATCATGCTAGAGTTACTTTAAATTAAGTTAGACTGTCTTCAAGAGAATGTCAGAGGATCTAATAAAACAGATACAGGATCTTATTAATTCTGGAAAAGGCGATGAGGGAAGACTTAGGCAAATTCTTGAGAGATTACAAAGTGGAAATCCACTTGATTCCTCTGACCAGGAGTATATTGGTAGCCTTACTCCAGCTAACACAGAACGGATAGATGCCATTATTGCAGAGTCTGCAGACAATTCCATTTTACCAACCAGCCCAAGTTTTGATAATTCACAAAACAAGTCAGAAACCTACCCAGAAACAAGAGCCAAATCTAAGAGAATTGCCATAGCTGCAATCGTTGTTGCAGTGGTAGTAGTAGCATATTTGGGACTGGATGTGTACGCAGTAAATGCGCTCCAGTTCAGACCTCACAGTGGTAGTCAAACTATAATTTCTGATACCGAGCTTGGCATCAAAGCTGACGCATGTAACCCATCATATTTTCCTGTAAGTTTTAACACATACGAAATAACTGCGTTTTACAAGTCTGACACTATAGAAAAGGCTACCATTTCCGGCAGCACTATCTCTCCAAAGTCATCTATGATACTAGATGGAGTCTTTAGCCTAAACAGAGATGCCCTTGCCAAGTTTCGCAATGAGAATACTACGTTTGACCCAACTCAAGCTAGCATAGCCACGAAAGTAAATGCACCAATCTTTGGAATCATTCCCTATTCAGTTAACAAAGAATATTCAGTACAAGATTTCCAACGAATTGTAAAAGAAGGTCCTCCTGGTTCTTACGACTGCAGATAAAAATCACTAATTCTTTTTTCGTTCTTTCAGTCTTTGGATCATTCGCTGCTCTCCTTCCGTAAATCTTGCTTTGTCGTCTTCTGTTTCAATAAGCAGTGGTGGTACTCCGGCAGTTTTTCCGTCATTATCAAGTGCTACTGCTGTCACATACGCAGTATTTGTGAGAGTTTTAATCCCAGTAATCAGGTCCTCTGCTTCTACTCGAATCTCAATCTCCATCGATGACCTATGAACATAGGTTAGCCTTGCGCTGAGAATCAAAGCATTTCCGACATAAACGGGCTTGAGGAAGTTAACTCTGTCAATGGAAGCTGTTACTGTATTGGTTCTTGCATGTCTTTGTGCCACGAGTCCTGAAATGAGGTCAATTTGCTTTAGAATCTCCCCACCAAATACGTTGCCAGCAGGGTTGGCCTCAGACGGAAACATTCTGACTGTCATCTCTGCCTTTGATTCCTCTGGACTCTTTGGTTTTAGAACCATAATCTTGTCATCAATTCAAACGTGCATTTATGAGTTGTTTTTTCTCTGTTCATTGAATCTTGTTTTATGAATCTCCAGCTTTAAGTCTAGTACAGATAAGAATCAGTCTTATATTTCGGACATGGTAAACCCACTCAATGAAATATTTTTGGTGGAGGTTTCTTGAATACGCTATAGGAGTTTTTGTTGGAGGAGTTATAGTATTTCTTGTTAACAAATTCATATGCCATGAATGTTTTGGCTACTTGACTCCCGTTTTATTTCTCGGAATATGGGTTGCCTTCATGTTGTTATGCAATTTTCTATTTCAAAAGACAAAACCACGACGTGCATCTCAGGACACTTAAAGATCGTTATGTCGCATCAATAGATAACCATAT
Source organism: Nitrososphaerota archaeon (assembly GCA_005877205.1). Classification (GTDB taxonomy): domain Archaea; phylum Thermoproteota; class Nitrososphaeria; order Nitrososphaerales; family Nitrosopumilaceae; genus Nitrosotalea. The sequence continues at coordinate 55,680 of VBPL01000041.1, read as the reverse complement.
AATCAAAATAGTTTGCAAATGACTCACATATCCAGAAAACAAATATAGCTTCGAATTTTACCCCTATTGAATGAAAAAGTTCTTTGAAGACTTTTGTAAAAGTGTCACCGCCTTAGACCCTAAGATAAGGTTCGCAGGAATAGCTGATGGGGACGGTAAGCTTGAAGGTACAGCCGAAAGAACTGGCCTCAAGCCGCTGTTAACTCCAGAAGAAAGGGCACAATATGCCATAACCGCAGCTACAAGACAATACACTAGATTAAGATGGGAATATCTGCTTGGCAAAATCTCGTACGCAAGCTCCCACTATACCAAGTTGATAAGAGCTACAATACCTATTGCCGATGAAAACAGCAGGCTTTCTCATGTATTGTTGCTTTCATTTGATTCGGATGCAGATAATTTTCATGAAATTATAACGAAAAAAGTAATTCCTCTTGTGCGTAAAAATATGACAGACTTTCTAAAAGAAGCTGAAAAATAATCATTTACCTTCGTTGATTGTTGCCCTAGACAGACCTCTTTGATCAAGATACATTTGTACTCGCGGGTCTGAGCAATATGGAATATTTTGATCTTTATTTTGTTCACAGAATTTTGATATCTGCTGCATTTCCTGATCACAATCAGATGTAGGATTTGATATGCATGTGTCTATGTCGTTTTGCGTTGTACTGACTGATTCTGGGCTTTGACTAAGATTGGAAAAAGGATTTTCTGCTTGGTCATTTTGATTAAGAAACGGAGAACCGACAAAGTAGAATGCCAAAGCCGAGGCTGCGGCAAGAAAAATACCAGTCATTATTACTTTTCTTCGATTCACGAACTTTGGCTATTTTTCTAAATTATAATGGATGCTGAACTATGTTACTGTGATTTTCATTGCAAGTGGTGGAGATAATGCATCGGGATTATCTATTCCAGCCCAGACAAAGATTTGTGCGGTATATACTCCAGAAGATGTTGGAATCCAGGATTGAGCTGGACTAAGAGACTGACCAGCATCAAGCGTACCTGTAAGCCATGATAATGATACCACCACACCATCCTGGTTCTGGACCTGGACAATATATGCAAAGGGCTGTGTCCTATCCTGTCCATTTGTAACATCGGCCTCGATTTGCACCTGCTTACCAACGTTGGTTTCCCAGACACCATTTTTCAGGGTGACTGAATTTTTGTCGGAAAGATCTGAGTAAGCTACAGGTGGAATGTATGATAATACAATTCCTGCCAGAATTACCACGGTCACAAAATTTTTCAACAAAATAATTTTGGTTTATCCCATTTTTTAGGGTTTTTGGGGCACTATATTACCTCTACCACCTTGTTTCTTGATTTTTCGCCTCTCACTATTCTAACGCTTGAGCGCGAGATGCCAAAATGCTTTGCAATTCTTTTAATTATCTCAGAGTTTGCCTTGCCTTTTAGTGGCTTTGCCATTACACCAATTTCAATATGATCATCTTTGATTTTAATAAAGTCTCTATGAAACGAAACAGAAACCTTGTATAACACTATACACTTTTCATACAAGATAAATATTAAACATTGGAGATTTCTCTTGGTGTCAGACAAAAGCGATGATCTTGAGAGGCTTAGACTTTTGAATATTGTTTCTCAAAAAGGCATCAAGACATTGTCCAGAATAGAGCTTGAACGTCTACAATATCTCCTTGAACAAAAGGACTATAGCCATGATACAAAGGCGCAAAAGTCGAAAACAAAGCTGCTCAAACAGATTTCCATTGCAATTTATGATTACGATGTAAAATATGGCAATTCATTTAAAACAAGCTTGTAGGAATCTGAAACAATGTTAAGTCCGACCATAGATGCAATAGTTCACAATACTTTTTTTATAAAATATGGTTTGATAGGTCTCTTTTTCAACGGAATGTTTTCTTCATTTATTCCTATACCCACAGAAGCAACAACTTCAGCCCTGCTCTTGGGTGGCATAAACCCCTTCGATGTCTTTCTTGTGTTAAACATAGGTTCAATCATAGGTGGTTTTATCGCATATTACATCGGTTATAACGTAAAATTATTAAAGAGACTACGCAAAACGCCGGAAAAAAAGTACGAAAGAAAAAGTGTATCCATGATGAACAAATATGGTTGGGCGGTAGTAATTTTCTTCTCCCCATGGATGCCAATTATTGGAGACGTTGCATCAATTGTAGCAGGGACACAGAGGTATGACATAAGAAAGTTCACAATTGCAATGGTCGCAGGAAAGACGATAAAGGCAATTGCCATAGTCTTTCTCAGTAGTTGGGTTCTCCAGTCTTTACTTCACATTCTTCCATAGGTTTCAAGAGTTTATAGACAAAAAAGATGCAAATAGGTTACGGTATGATTATGATTTGCCTGAATGCCTTCGAATCATGATTCCGTGTCCTTGACGGACACACAAAATGTGGTTTTTCATTATTATGTCATTCAGATACGCATCGGTGAAATATCTAGTATTGTACCTGCCCAAGGACTTTTTACATGAATAACAATACAATTCCTTGAATTCCATAGATTACGATGATAAAACTGAAGGCACCTAAAAGTCTTAAGGTATATTACTTGTCTTTTAGAACCTGATTCTTGTGAAAACTGTTTTTCCGGTAAGCTATGATTTAGAATTTGAACCCGATCTTAAGAAGTTCACGTTTAGAGGAAAAGAGAAGATCGTGATCAGAACATCGAAGCCCACAGATAAGATAGTTCTCAATGCTGCACAACTTGTGATAAGAGATTGCAAGGTATTATGGAATGAAAAAACCATTACAGCGCAGATAAAATTAGACGCTAAGAACGAAAAGCTAACAATTAGGCTACCGCAGAAAATATCTGGGAAAGCATATCTTTTGATAGATTTTGTTGGCATACTGAACGACAAGCTAGTAGGCTTTTACAGAAGCAAATACGAGTACAAGGGAAAACAGAGATATCTTGCCACCACACAGTTTGAAGCTGCAGACGCAAGACGAGCCTTTCCTTGTTGGGACGAGCCTGAGGCTAAGGCAACCTTTGATGTCTCCCTCATAGTAGAAAAGAATCTTAGCGCAATTTCAAACATGCCAGTCATATACAAGAAAAGGGTTGGCAACAAGATTCGATATAGATTCGACCGTACTCCTGTAATGTCTACATATCTTCTATATCTTGGTGTTGGTGACTTTGAGTTCACACAAAGCAAGCAAGGAAGAACAACTGTAAGGATTGTTACAACACGAGGAAAGAAAGAACAGGGAAGACTTTCATTAGAGTTCACAAAGCAGTTCCTTGCCTATTTTCAAAATTATTTCAAGATCGCATATCCGCTTCCAAAGCTTGACATGATTGCAATTCCAGATTTTGCGTCAGGTGCCATGGAAAACTGGGGTGCCATCACTTTTCGGGAGACAGTTTTACTTTATGATCCAAAAATATCCTCGACAGAAACAAAGCAACACATTGCCGAAGTAACTGCACATGAGATTGCTCATCAATGGTTCGGTAATTTGGTTACTATGAAATGGTGGAATGATCTCTGGCTTAACGAAAGTTTTGCAACATTCATGGCAACAAAGGCAGTAGACAGATTATATCCAGAGTGGGACTTTTGGGATCAGTTTCTCATATCAGAGATGACTGGTGGTCTTAGTCTTGATTCATTAAAGTCATCTCATCCAATAGATATCAATGTAAAAAGCCCATCTGATGTTCGTCAAATCTTCGATGAGATAAGCTACAACAAGGGAGGAAGTGTGTTAATGATGCTGGAAAATTTCATAGGTGAAGAAAACTTCCGTAAGGCACTCCACAACTATCTAAAGAAGTACAAGTACGCAAATGCAACCACAGAGGATCTTTGGAATTCACTTGGTACTGTATCACGGCAACCAGTGAGACAAATGATGAATACGTGGGTAAGGCAGGCAGGTTATCCAATAGTTGAGGCAACAGTAACAGATTCCAAGATAAAGATGGTTCAAAAAAGATTCCTACTTGAGGGAAATGGTAAATTAAGACCTGGAAATTGGATAATACCACTGTCTGTAAGAACAGGGCACAAAGTCATTACCAAATTAATGATAGGACCAGTTTCTATTCCCAAGACTTTTGAATGGTTTAAAGTAAATGACGGCCAAAAGGGATTCTATCGTGTCAAGTATGATGAAAGTACTTTAGATTCACTTGGCATACTTGTTGAAGAAAAGAGAATATCAAATGTGGATCGTTGGAGCATTCACCATGATCTTTACGCATTATGCCTTTCAGGTCAGGTATCGTTTGCACAGTACCTTGACTTTGTCCGACATTACGAAGAAGAAGACGACTATGCAGTGTTGTCTGACATAGTTAGCAGCTTGAATTTTTTCTATGTTCTTATGTTAGAAGAAAAGTTTTGGAATGAGGTTAAGGAATTCAATCAGTATTTCTTCAGAAAGACATTCGAAAGACTCGGATGGGACCCAGCTAAAGGTGAAAAATCTACCTATGCATTATTACGAAGTGCGGTGATTAGCTCACTTGGCAAGCTTGATGATGAAGAAATTATGAAAGAGTCAGATTCAAGATTTTCAAGTTTTATCAAATCAGGCTCATTAAATCCAGACTTGCGAAATGCTGTTTATTCAATAATAGCATGGCGGGGAGATTTGAAAACATACAGACAGTTTCTTTGGATGTACCGCAAAGCACAAACTCAGGAAGAGAAGGTGAGATTCTTGGGATCACTTTCCAATTTCCAAGACAAAAAACTTCTTGCAAAAACATTAGATTTCTCACTTTCAAAAGAAGTTAGAACGCAGAATCTTTTTGTACCAATATCAAAGATGGTTGCAAATCCATACGGTAAGGACCTCATATGGCCGTGGATTAAAAAGAACTGGAAGAGAATTGTTTCAAGGTTCGGCGTTGGTAATCCATTACTTAACAGGATAATTGGAAGCATATCAGTCGCATCAGATATGGAAAAAGAGAGGGAAGTGAAGCGTTTCTTTGCAAAGCATCACGTACCAGGCACCGAAATGAAGATTACACAGACACTAGAGAGAATTAGAATAAATGCAAGATTCCTCGAGAATGCTAGAAAGGATTTTGGCTCATGAAAAACGACAATACTCAATTAAGTAAGAAAAAACGATGCAATTTTCAGGTTTTGCAACCATTTTTATAATTTAGATGTATGAAATTCAAAGATGGCGGAAATAGGCTTAGGTAGTGTGCTTAGTACCGAATATCTGGTACCGATATTTCTTGGAACGATTTTTCTTGCGTCCCTACTTGCCTTCAAAATAAAAATTCCGTATACCATGATCTTAGTAGGAATAGGTATTGCTATTTCAGTTTCCCATTTGGCTGGCGTGGTTCCACTAAACATTGGTCAATTAAAAGTAGACCCTAAGCTGATTCTGTATTTCATAGTTCCACCTCTTATCTATGAAGCAATGATGCGAATAGACAATGAACACTTCAAGGCAATAAGAATTTCTTCTCTTTTACTTGCTACTGCAGGAGTAGCTCTTGCCACAATAGTTGGAGGATTCTTGTTGTCATATGTCGCAGGTTTACCAACAATAATTGCATTTGCCTTTGCTGCATTAATTGCCCCTACTGACGCAGCAATTGTAATTGAAGTCTTCAAAAGAGTAAGAGTACCGGCAAATCTTTCTACGCTTATGGAAGCGGAAGCAAGTTTCAATGATGCAACTGGCGTAATCATATTTTCGTCAATTATTGCCATAGCATTTGCACAAGGATCGGTACTAGAATCACCAGGAGTTCAAGCACAGATTAACGTAAATATCATTGAACAGATAATTCACTTTGCCATAGTATTTTTTGGTGGCATAGCTGTGGGACTTGGATTCTCAGCTGGGGCAAGGATACTTCACAAGTTGATGGATGAACCATTCTCTGAAACAGCTCTTTCACTAGCTGTCTTATTGGGCTCGGTAGTCGTTGCAAATTCATTAGGGTTATCTGGTTTGGTCGCTGCTGCAGCAGCAGGATTGTATTTTGGTAATGCGACAATGAAAGCTAAAGACATCATAAGTGATAAAACTAGAACATACACGTCTCAATTCTGGGAAATGACTGCATTTTTTGCAAATTCGGTGGCATTCTTGTACCTTGGATTGAGCATGGATGTGGTAAGAATAGGACAGAACTTACCAATGATAGGCATGGCCTTTGCTGTAGTTTTGGCAGCAAGAGCAGCCTCCACCTATCCAATACTTGCAATGATGAGCAGGTTCACAAAGGAAAAGTATCCAACCGCATGGAGGCACGTGGTCATGATAGGAGGGATGAGAGGAGCGATCTCTGTTGCGCTAGTAGCAACACTTCCTGAAAGTGAAATTAAGGAAATTCTAAAGGCAATTACATTCGGTGTTGTTCTTTCATCACTAATAATTCAGTATCCTGCACTATCGCGATACATCAAAAAAGCTTTTCCACAGACAACTATTTCTCAATAAATTATCAAGTAATATATCGAGATTGATTAGAATCCATACCAAATGAATCTAACCAGAGGCGAGGTTGATATGACAATTTCTGAAGGAATGTCTTATGCCAAGTTAGGTAAGCATAAGGAGGCCATTTCATTTTTTGATAAAGTGTTAAAAGGCGAACAATGCAATGTTGAAGCCCTGTACAACAAAGGATTATCGTTAACTAAATTAGGCAAACCCAAGGAAGCCATATCTTGCTTTGAGCAAATTCTTGAAAAAGATCAAAATCATATTTCTGGATTAAACAACCTTGGAAATTCTTTTGCAGAATTGAACCAATTTGAAAAGGCACTTAGTTTCTATGACAGAGCCCTGAATATTGATCCTCACTATGCACCAGCTCTGTACAACAAAGGTTTAGCCAAAATAAAACTTGGAAAATATGATGAATCTCTTGGTTGTTTCAATGATGCCCTAAAGATAGAACCAGAAAATACATCCATGATATACTACAAAGGACTTGTCCTAGGGAAGCTGAAAAAGCATGATGAGGCAGCATTATGCTTTGATAAGGTCCTAGAAAAAGAACCTGAAAATTACGAGGCATTATTTTACAAAGCCAATGAGCTTTCAGAGCTTGGACAACATAACGAAGCCATTTCAGTATTTGATAAAATTCTCAAGGAACATCCAAAGAACGGTACTGTAATCTATGCAAAGGCAAGAAGCATAGCTAAAGTTGGCAGAGATGATGATGCACTTGTTCTTCTTGCCCAGGCGATATCGTATTACGGTAGGACAATAAAAAACTGGGCCATAAAGGATGCGACGTTCAATAAACTAAAAGAGGATCCTCGGTTTAAGGCAATTGTGAAATAAGATGTCAGAAGACCTTCTAAAGACTGTTAGAGACTTAATAGCTTCTCGCAAGGGCGACGCCAAACGGTTACGAGTGATAATTGACACGATAAAGCAAGGAAACCCTCTTCTTTTGTCAGACTATAGATACATCCAAAGTCTTACATCAGATGATTCAGAACAACAAGTGGTAGAAGACAAATATGAGGATAGATCTTCTAAGAAAGAGAAACCTAAACCAAGCGACGAATCCCTAAATCTTCTCAGAATCAGACTTGCAGAAGGCCAGATAACAATCGATGAATTTAGGGAATTGAAAAAAGCGTTAACTGAAGACTAAAAAGAACAATTTCTTCTTAAATCTTAAATTCAAAAAAGCAAAAGATGATCTAAGTGCAAAGCTATTGCAATCAAGCATACAATTTCATGTCTATAACAATCAAGTTCGGACTTCACAATCTTGCACTGCTTGGTTAAAGAGAGAAGTAATCTGTCCATATAGTGATTAGATTTGTCAAAGCTTGCCCCCTTACCACCAGCGCCTGTATTGATGACATGTTTTGGTCATTGTGGTATAGGACTTGGAGCAGAAGCATATAGAAGATTATTACTTGACGTAGGAGCCAACCCACTCAAGCCAACTCTCAAGGGTGAAAAGGAAGAAGCGCGAGTTCTGAAGCGCTATGGCAGTACTATTCTAAGATTTCCAAATTCTTATGGGGGTAGCGAAATTCCATTGATACCAAGAGCTTTATTGATAGATTTGGACCCAAGAGCAGCTAATCTCATATTACAATCATATCCCGATCTGTTTGCTCTAAGAGACAAGCATGTAATTCACGGAGCTGGCGGTGCAGCAAGAAACTGGGCAGAAGGACGTACCAGATTCATGAAAGAGGTAAGCTCAAAGTTTGACATGCAAAAACAGCTAGCAGGTCTTTCACCAGAACCAGTCAGAGGTTTTACCATACCATTTGCGATGGGAGGAGGAACTGGAAGCTCGTTTGCTAGTGCGTTTATGCAGTATATCAAAAAGGACACGAAAGAGCATGCAACTATAGCGTCGTTTGGATTACTTCCAGAATTTGGATGGGACCCAGTAATCCTGGAGGCATCTGCAATCAATATCGTAATGAATCTGGAACACCAAATAAAGTACAGTGATTGTTCAATTCTATTTTCAAACAAGACTCTAAGATATCTATCTCATAAACACGAGAAAAGATTGGAAAAACTGCAATCAATAATTGACGATCTTCCAAAAGAACACGAAATAGGTTGGAAAGAATATAGAGGTATGAATTTGATTGCGGCAAATGCCATTGCTATGTTCATCGCTTCGTTTGCTAGGGAGACCGAATGGGATATGTCAAATTATAGAACATGGCTTGCAACAAAGAGACCAAGATTTGCCATACCGTGGGTAATTCCAATTATTCCAGAAGATAGACCGTGGGGAAGCGACTTTATTCCCGGCGGCAAGGCCAACATGATGGAAGCCATTGTTGAACACATACACAAGCGAGAAGATGCCGTATTATTTGATATAGATGAAAATGATATTCGAGATAAGGGCGGACCTAAGGATTCATGCTGTGCACTAGTCAAAGTCAAAGGAGAGTTTGATGTAAGGGAAAGAGAGATTCTAAAAAATATGATAAAAGACAGGTTCCATATTGAGGAATCAAGAATGATATTTATTAAAATCCCAATCTTAGAGAGTGAGCAAGCAAATGTCACAATTCTTGTAAATACAAAAGCTATAGGACCAAAGATCCTAGAGATTGCAAGTGAAGCAGAGGCATCATGGGATGCGTACAAGGAAGAATATGGCAAGTGGGGGCTTACAACTGAAGAGTTCAAGCAAAGTCTTATGGATGTCGTACACCAATTCAGTTGAGCATGGCCGACTTTAATTACCTAGAACAAGTCGCTACTCGCATTAAGAGAAACAGGCAACAGTTAGCCGATGTTGAGGATGAGCTTGCCACAATAAATTTCAGAATTCACGAGATTCCTCTCAAGATTTCTACAGAATCAACTTTTGCAAAAATGATAGGAGAACAATACAATGATGCTACATCAGAATTAGAGAATGCAAAGCAAAAGCTTACTGTTGAAAAAGAAAACCTTGCTAACAAAATAAAGGAAGACATAACAACTTTCATAACAGAATTTACATCGCCTGAGCTCGTCATACCTTTGGACCCAAATCCAAAGATTGTTGATGGCAATACTACTTTCAAATACAAAAATGGAACAGTCTTTACCAGCATATTTGAGATTTTAAGCGAACTGCTGGGCCTTAGCGCCCCAATTCTGGTAAAAGATGTGATGTTTTCTGCTTCTGAAATTCTCATAAAGGTAACAGATGAATATGAGGCAAAACAGAAGTTTCTAAGCAGCATGAATGAAGTGCAAAAGACGCTATCGATTAAGAAGAACTACTAATATTCAAAGGTAAAAAAATAGAAAAAATTGAAGAAAACTAGTCTTTCAGGCGCGAAAACTTACTCAGTTGCCGGTTGTGAAGAACTTTCCACTACTTCGGCAGAAGCAAATCGTTGACCAACTTCAAGAATTTTCACTTTTGCATTCTGGCCAACCTTTCCGTTTTTAACAAATATCACAAAGCCTTCTACTCTTGCGATACCGTCTCCTTTTCTACTAATTTCCGTTATGGAAACATCGTATTCCTTTCCGGTTTCTACTGGTTTTGGTCCATCGTTAAATCGTCTACCGCCGCCAAATCGACCGCCGCCGTATCCTCTGTTACCACGACCAAAACCTCCGCTATAACTCATCCTTGCACCTCCTTTCTTATCTTTTTGCGGTTCATGCCGTAATAAAAATGGATGTAAATTGTTTTAGAGGAGGATGTTGTATTACTATCTGTAAATAAATGGAGATAATGGGTAGGGGGTTTCGTCAAATAATGCAAGAAGCCCCCGCATATTTCCGCGTAGGTATGAAAATTGCAGGTTACAAACTGTTTAACAAACGAAGCCCAATTTATGGTTCTGCCGATATCATAAATGTCTGCAATTTACATTGTACTCACTGCTACTGGTGGTTAAATAGAAAAGACCAGGAAGAGCTTTCAGTAGAACAGTGGAAGCAAGTAATTGAGAACAAATTCAAAAAGAGACATGTATTCATAGTTACTCTAGTTGGTGGCGAACCAACCCTAAGGCCTGATGTTATAGAATTATTCGCAAAAGAATACCCAAACAGAGTTTGTGTTGTCTCAAATGGTACTTTTCCGTTAAAAAAAACTCCTGGTGTTTATTTTTACTGGATCTCCATCGATGGTACGCAACAAGTTCATGATACTATTAGAGGCAAGGGAGCGCATGAAAAGACTAGAAAAAATATTCTAGATTACATCGAAAAAAATGGAAAAAAGGCGTGGAAAGATATTTGGATTTCAATGACCATAAATTCAGTTAACTACAAAACAGTCAAGGATGTTATCGAGGAATGGTATCCTCATGTCAACAAGATAGGATTTCAATTCCATACTCCGTTTATGAAAGGGGATCCACTCTGGTTCCCATTTGGTCCTGACAGAACAAAGCTTGTAGATGACATGATTGCACTTAAGAACAACTATGAGGATGACTATATAATAAATCCAAAAAAGCAGCTTGAGCTTATGAAGCGAAATTGGGGAGGCAGGGGAACAATCCCAGTTGATTGCCCCACATGGACCATACTTGCAGTTGATCACTTAGGCCGAGAAAAGCAACCATGCTGTATTGGAAGTGCCGAAAATGATTCCATGAAGCCAATATGCGAGGACTGTGGATTAGGTTGCTATTCAGTATTTTTATCACACGGAATAAAAGGTTGATCTGCTATTCTATTTACTTACAGGGCTTTTACTTATAAAATATCTAGAATCATCTCCCACATCTTTCAGTTTCAATTTTTTTAAATTACGAATGGATCTACACTGATACTGCGTATAAGATATAACGAGGGAAAGCCAGCCTGTCTTTGTGAAGCAAAAGACGAAGAAGATTTTGAAAATTTCCATGGCGGCGTTGTTTGGTATAATCATGGTTGCAAGTTCAACAGCTGCTCTATTTCCTATTGGAGGAAATAAGCAACAAAATGAGCAAAATAAACCCGGTTTAACAATTACTGGTACTCCTGCAGACAATTATCCCGATGACAAACGAACCACCTTTTGTGAAAGTGGAGGAGCAAAATCAAGCAGATACGTAACGGAGTTTAAGATTACTACTGCTTGTACCCAACCACTAGCAATCACGATAGATTCGTCTGGAATTGTTTGGTTTACAGAGTCCAATACGGGAAATATAGGCAAGTTTGATTCTTCAACAGAGACATTTGAAGAGTTTAAAAACCCACAGTGGCAGAAGGGAGAAAAGTCAATGATGTGGGGAATTGATTTTGCAGCTGATGGAAATCTCTGGTTTAGCGATTCGCAGCACAGTTTGATATGGAAATTCAATCCTCAACAGAAAGACTATTCAAGTTTTGTCTTTCCAAAAACTGCTGGACAAGATGTATTTCCTCAGATGCTTGTAACAGATGGCAGTAACATACTTGTAAACGACTTTACGGGAAGAAAGATAGCTGTTTTTGGTACTGATCAAACTGGTCCTTCGTTACAGACCACAAAGATACCCTCTCCGGGCAACTATAACTTTACAAGTACAATGGTTGCAGATGCCAACGGCAAGATCTGGTATACTGTTTGGATATACCAGCAGGGCGGCTCTCTTGTAAGTTATGACCCTAAGACAGGCAATTCTACCGAATTTACTTTGCCTCCAGGCATTGATGCTCCGAACGGAATTTCAGTCGATTCTAGTGGCAAGATATGGATAACAGATACAGCAAGCAATTTCTTCCTCAATTTTGATCCTCAATCAAAGCAATTTTCAAAGTTTGTAACATCTCCTCCCCCGGCATCTACCTATGGTAACTCATCAGGTCTGATAAAGACGCCAATATCTAGGCCATATTGGAACCACTTTGATGATAAGGGAAGACTCTGGATTAACGAACAAGTAGCAAATTCACTAGGAGTTTTTGATCCAACGAAAGAATCTCTTGTAGAATATTTAGTGCCCTCAAAGAACCCCAACTGGTCAGACTGTGGAACCTTGCAAGATTGTGGAGTAGCGCAGATATTAGATTTCACAGTTGATCATGACAAAGTATGGTTTACTGAGTGGGTTGAGAACAACATAGGTCTTTTAGATCCTTCTGCAAGTTTACCATTTGACATAAGTACATCTTCATCCTCAATTACATTGCACCGTGGTCAAAACGCAACTATTTTGTTAACACTCACTCCAAACGAACAGCTAAGCTCAACAGTAGACATTCTCACTACACATACAGCTGGTCTACATAACATCTCAGTTACCTCTTCCGATCATGAAATCACGTTGGACAAGCCAAAGTCTATAAATATCAACATCGCAGCCGATAACTTTGCTCTTTCAGACTCCTACAAGGTTCTAGTCAGTATACGATATCAAGACGTTACAATATCAAAATTCGTTACTGTAACCATAATGTAAGAAGTGGTTCCTAAATTAGACAGTTTAATTGGAATTTCCATCTACTGCACCAGAACAGAGGGAACTGGCGGCAAAATAAGATCTTTACCTGAGCATTTCTTCGTTTCGGAAATACTTCGCGAAAGCGCCCTTTCTAACATATCTAGCTCGGGAAGTTACGCAGTATACAAATTGAAAAAATCCGGAATTGATACAAATCATGCATTATCTGAGATTTTCAAAAGATATGGTCTTAGACTCAAGGCATTGGGATTAAAGGATGCAAATGCTATTTCGGAACAATATGTCTGTGATACTAGTACTGGTAAAGGAATTCAAAACATAGCCACAAACAGATATACTATCGAAAAAATTGGATTTATTCAAAAACCATTTACAAAAAAAGATATGATTGGAAATAATTTTAGAGTAAAAATAGATTATGCCGACTTTACAAAAATCTCAGATTTCAAGGAACGAGATAAGATTCTTAATTTCTACGGCTACCAGAGATTTGGCAGCAAAAGACCACTCTCTCATCTCATAGGAAAGGCCATCCTACAAAAAAATTTTGATTTTGCCATAGAAACTCTTCTCTCTTTTACTTCTGAATATGACTTGCCTGAGAATAACCAAGTAAGAGAGACCCTCAAAAGTAAATCGAATTATTCAAGAGTTTTCAACGAAATTCCCCCACAAATGGATATTGAAAGACTTGTTATCAAAGAGATCATCGACCATGGAAATGCATTAAAGGCTTTGCATGTAATACCTCTTCCTTTACGAAGATTTTTTGTTCAAGCGTTTCAATCATTTATCTTCAATCGAACTGTTTCTATGGCATACGAAATTGATGAAGAATTACTACGACCTACAGATGGGGATGTCTGCTTTGATAAAAATGATGATTTAGGGAGATACCAAAATGATCCTGAACAAAAATTAGCAATTCCGTTTGTAGGTTATTCTTATTCAAAAAAGAACAGGTTCGATCATGAGATCTCACAAATCCTAGACGAAGAACAAATTAGTGCAAAAGATTTTTTTATCAAAGAAATGCAGGAAGTAAGCAACGAAGGTGGCTTCAGACAAGCTGTGATGCAATGCAGTAATTTTTCGATTAACGAACCTTACCTAAGTTTCACACTCTCAAGGGGTTCTTATGCAACAGTTCTCTTAAGAGAGATTATCAAACCAGCAAATCCTGTTACTGCTGGCTTCTAGTCTTTCAGAACCAAGAATTTAAAGCTCTAAATGGTACTTAATCAAAAAAGGCCTGCGTTACTATTCCACGCTTAATTGCAAAATCTTTGACCTGTGAAAAGTTAACACTGCCTTTGTGATAATTTTCCCAGATAAAATCTAAAACCTCGATTCTCTCAAGACGTTCTTTTTTATCAGTAGAAGCGAGTTCTCTACCAATAACTTCGGAACAAAGATTAAGAAGATCAGTGAACTCGAACCTATCAAGCAGTATCTTGATTTGTTCTACCGCCTCATCCTTTTGTTTTGTTTTACCAAATAGGCCCATGTCCATTCTTATCTGGACCGTCATTTAAGAATTCCAAATCTCAAGAATAAGACTGATTTCTGGCTTTGGTTTCGATACAAGTAAACTAACATATCGAGCTCGCTAAAATGTAATAATTATCAAAAAGTAAAGTCTAGGCTTCAATAATCTTCAAATTAGAATAAGGATTTAAGATCGTTCCTAGTTAGCATAACATGGAAAAGGCTTACATTTTGATTGGTTGTGAGCTTGGAGCAGAGAATGAAATTGTTGGAAAGCTTTTGCGACTGGATAAGGTAAAAAATGCAAAAGTTGTATATGGTGATTATGATATTGTGGTAGAAGCAGAAACTGACACAGAAGCTCAAATGGATAATTTGATTACTAAGAAAATTCGTAAAATAGAGAAGGTCAGGTCTACTATGACCTTGGGTGTCGTAAACTAATTCCTGTTCCGACTACCAAAATTATTACACCAGATATAGCAATCCACTCTCCGTTTACAATCCATTGTGGGTTTGAGTACATAAATGACGTAGTAGGCCCAACTATAGAATTTCCTTGTAGAAAGAAAACTATGCCAAATACAATAACAGCTAGTCCAATAGCTATCATTACGAATCCTCCTCTCATGCCCTAATTACAACAAACTGAACATAAAAGGCAAAATGAGTTGATAAATTAGGCAAAATCATTTGGATTTCCATCTTTAATTCATTTTTGAAAAGCAAATCAGATTGGACGAATGGGGACCTGACCTATTTGAGATTAGACATACCAGAAGTTGGGTGGACATCAGCATATTTGCTGGAGCAGCCGCTCTTGCGCTAATAGTCTATTTGATTTTTGGCCCAGATATCGATAAGATAACAAAACAATCTCCTATCATAATTGACTTGATGTTCATACCATCATTTTCAATTGGGTTAATTTACGGAATCAAAATGACTGATAGAGTTATGGAGCCCTCAGGACCAAGGACCCCGCTAAAAAGAGCAATATTCAAAGCATTCTTGTTCTTCTTCATGATGGGAGCAATTTTCACATCTGTTTCATTTGCATTACATGGTGGAGCCCATTCTCCGCATAAATCAATTTTCACTGACGGATTAATTCCTTGGTTGACTGAATTTATTCAGGCAAATGGTGGGCTCACTTTTCTCATAATATCAAGTATCACCATAATGGCAGCTGCCACAAGACGAATAGTAGGAATGGAAGGATTTTTCAGCAAATTTTTCACGTTCATAGGGACATTCATCTTCTTTTCAATGATAGCATTAAGCTTCACGCATAGCGATCCCACACATTCCCAAGTGTATCTTTATGCTTTTTATCAAGCAGGAATCGTTGGTGGCATATTTTATGAGATGAACAAGCTTACTACCCGTGCCAACATGTGGGAAGACTACATGAATGGGTACTAAAATTTACGTATTCTTAATGTCAAAAACACGATTATAAAAGAGATCATCATGACCACTGGCGCAATATTTGCAAATTCAGGCAGATAGGTTGTCCCAATGATATTTGTTGTGCTGTCGCCAGTCTCGTTGAATTTGAGAACTACAAGTGAGTTGCTTCCGCTGTTTATTATAAGAGGGAAGATCTGTTTTGAATTTTGGAAAACTGTTAGATTTCCGCCAATGAGGTCACGCGGTATTTCGATTTCAGCTATATTTCCAGTGTGATCACTAATTCCTGTAAAAATCAATTCCTTGTTACTCTTGTTTAAGGTTACATTTTTCACATCGTAATTTGAGATAGTGTCCACGACAAATGTGTAGTTATCTGCCTTTATCTTCCAGTTCCATTTGATGCCTGGGTAATCAAGAGTGAGATTCTTAGGGGTTATTGTCTGTTCACCAAAAGCATGTCCCAATAACAGTCCTAAGATTAGGATAGAAGATAATATTACAACAGATTTCAATTCTTCAGACCAGAAAGTTTACCACGTATTTCTTTGTCTTTCACTATTCTTGGATGTGATGGGTCTGCCAGAATTACCTCATACCAAAGGTATAGACCATCCTGGTAAAGATAGTATGAACCAAGAAGTTTCATGTTAGGAAATCTTTCTAAAACTCTACGTTCTGCAACGTTCTGCATGCTAAGTGCAGGTTTTATTCTTAATACACCAAGATGTTTAGGTCTCCTTCCTGCAACAGGCCTCTTCTTACGCATGTTACCTTTGCCTACACGCATTCGAACTACAACAATTCCTTGTTTTGCTTTATATCCCAGTCGTCTTGCCCTTTGGATCCTACTAGGTCTCTCAACCCTTACCAAAGCGTTTTGTCTTCTCCATGCTATCGCCTTGGCTCTGAGTTCTGGAGCATTTTCCTTCCACATTCTTAGCCAGACTTGATCCTGGTAACTAATCATACTCGCCACTACTGATTTACCCCTTAATAATTTGTTAGAAAATTGAATTGGAATTCAGGGGATTAAATGAAAGCCGATCACAAGGAAGCCTATTTATGAAATTGATTTTTTCTATGTTTCATGATTTGGTCTTCAAAGATCGTGTTAGTTATTTCTATAGGGTTCCTAGTTATGGGCGTACACCATAGTTTTGCAACACCATCTCTTACAGTTTCCACAGGCAAACATGTTTACGCATATGGGGATTTTCTCTCTATTACCTTTCAGGTATCAGAATTGACAGGTAACCCAATCATTGTCCATATAATCGATAGTTCCGGTAAAGCAAGTGCTCCAATTAACATTTCAATAAACAAATGGAATAGTACGATTTCTTCACCTATTCCTTTTTACAAAACAACTTACAGTCCTGGTACGTATCATATCAACGCGGAATATGCAGGGACACAATCCAGTATTTCCTTTGACCTAGTTGATTCAGGCAAGATTGCAATTCCAACAGAGTACAAAACATTGGCGCAAACATGGCTCAAAGGAACTGCGACTGACAAAGACTATGCAGGCCTAATTCGTGAGTTGATATATTTTGATATAATAAACGTACCAGGGTATGATTTCCAGACTGCACATATAATACACATTCCCGTATGGTTCAAAACTAATGTAAAGTGGTGGTCAGATGATTCTATCACTGATAATGAATTTGGCTTTGCAATTCAATATCTGATAAATTCCGGGTTCATGTCAGTCTGAGTTATTTACGAATTTGCCTTCTGGTTTTAGATCTAGCTGATGAGGCAATTACTATTATTATAATTAAGACTATAGCCCCAATCACTGAGTATTCAACAAGTTGCTCCTTGTCTAAATTAAGAGACAAGTTTCCAGATTTTAGTTGTATCGAAGAGATTATTTCATTAAGAGGTTGCTTCTGCTCAGTTTTTGTAATGCTTCCAGTATTCATCTGTGATGGCTGTTGTGGTGTCGACGATGTACTTTGTCCCGGTTGCTGTGCAGTTTCTATTTCATTTGATTTTTGTTCGGTTGGCTTTTCAGATGTATTTGTAGCTGGCTGGCCAGTTTGAGGATTATTTGCGCTTGAAGTTCTAGTAGCTAAATGCGTTCCAATGATTTCTAGTTCCTTGTTATCAGGAGCAAGTTGTATCAAAATTGTTCTGCTAGTAGAAGTTGAACCCTCATTGATATATGATGCAAAGGTTCCATCAAGAAGTACTATGTAGTCCGAATCTTTTCCGTTTGCCTCTGTGGAATCGATCAATTCACGAGGCAATGTTAGCTCAAGAGTAGCAACAGGACTGTTGGCTTGAATCGAAAATACTAGTCCAAAATCGTCTTTGTTTGGTTCTACACTTAGGACATGTGAATCTTTTGTCTCATAATGAATAGTAAACTCTTTTCCTGATACTACTGTTAGGTCACCTGTCTCTGCAAAGGCAAAAACAAAAGAAAAGGTCAGAAGAAATAGCAGTGACAAAAAGAATTTCAAGTGTTCCAACTATATAACGCCACGGAGAATCATTATTATTTTTTCTGCTATAACATTTGCAGCTAAAACCTGAGCTTCTTTTGTCTGAGCTCCTATGTGTGGTGTGGAGATTACATTTGGAAGTTGAGTAAGTTCGCTCCCAACAGCGGTATCAGAAGACGGGTCAGGTTCTTTTTCACGCACATCCAACGCAGCACCTGCAATTTTGCGTTCTTTTAGAGCTTGTAACAACGCAGCTTCATCAATTATCTCTCCTCTCGAGGTATTGATTAGATATGCAGTTTTTTTCATCTTTGAGAGCTTCTCTTTGTTTACCAGATGGTATGTGCTTTCTGTTAGTGGTACATGGAATGAAATGAAATCTGCGCTTGACAGTAAGGTATCAATGTCAGTCTTGACAAGTCCCACTTCTCTTGTAAAATCATCAGGAATAGGAATAACATCGTAACCGATAATATTCATATTAAGTGCTCTTGCGTGTCTTGCAAGTTTCTTGCCGATATTTCCAAGACCAACTATTCCCAGATATTTACCTGAGAGTTCAATTCCCATAAGATCTTTTTTGGGCCATCCGCCTTCTCGTATTTTTCTGTCAGCTCGTGGAATCTCTCTTGCCAAAGACAGCATCAATCCTAAAACAAGTTCAGCTACTGCATTCATTGCTCCCTCCACCGCATTTATAACGCGAATTCCTTTTGCTGTTGCTGCATCAGTATCGATGTTGTCAAGACCGACACCGACACGTGCAATTAGTTTGCACTTTAACGCTTTGTCAATCATTTCTTTTGTAATTTTTGTTCTGCTTCTTACTATGACGATATCAAAATTTCCGATCTTTTCCTTTATTTGCTCAGCTGTGATTTCTGGTTCGTATGATACCTTTAGACCATTTTTTTGCAAGATATCATTCAAAATAGGAGCAACTTGATCACAAATTAAGACTGATTGGTTCATCGACATGCAAGGAAACCATCAAGAACAGAATATAATCATTATGTGAATTAAAAACAAAAAAGGAGTTGGTGTTTAACCACCGATTTCTTTCGCTATTTCTGCAGCTCTGTCATCAGTACACAGGCAGTGAACAACCTCTTTTTGTGCAATGCTGTTCTTGCCCATTGGCGGTACTGCGTCAGATGGGTTTGGCATGTCACCTGGTCCGTATCCCAATTTGAACGGGTCACCTGCGACAAATACCGTAGCAGCACCAGTGAAGATTGCTGCATAGTCATGATTAACTGCAACATATGCACCTGGGTTGTCAAAGACGACATCCATTATTGCGCCCTGAGAGCCACCAATGTTCCAAGTCTCTGTTCCCTGAGCTTGTATCCTGTTTCCTTGTGTCACACGGTCGATAATTTCACCGACAATGTGGAAGAATACTGGCATGTTTCCTTGGTTCTCAACGAAGATTCTGTAGTGAACTCCAGTATCAACAAACAGTGGGTGTGATTGATACTGTTTCAGGTCTGCAGAGTTCCATGGCTGTGCAACAAAGATGTTCTGCTTTTCATCACCTTTGACTAGTTTATTGATGTCTGCGTTTGGAACATAACCAAATGCAAATCCGTTAACAACGGTTTGTGTTGTGTTATGTAAGAACATAGCTGTCTGGTCATAGCTACCATCTGCGTTCAAGTACAATTGGTTGTACTCTAACACGAATTCTTTCGCGTCAGCAGAAACTCTTTGTTTGTCGAGTGCAACTTGACCATTTTCTACTTTAGTTTTTTCAACCAAGAGTGGATTGTATCCATTCAATGGATCCACGATTGTCAATCCGTACATACCGGATAGTACATGTTGGTCCATTGCAGCTACATTAACACCTGAGCAGTGGTACTTGAAGGTACCAGGTACTTCAGCAATGTAAGCATATGTTTTGGATTCACCTGGTTTGACAGCACCAAAGCTTGGTACAGCAGTCATCTGTGATGCATGCATATCATTTCCGTGTGGTGTTGGTTCAGTTGATGGTACATCAAGAGTCATTCTGATGATATCACCTTGTGTAACTCTTATCGTTGGTGCTGGAACTTGACCACTGAAGGTCATTGCGTGGTATTTTCCACCGCCCATAATAGGCAAGTCAACACTTTGTGCTGTTAACTTGACATCTACTACATGACGTCCCTGGCTTGCCATGGTATCAACCTGATCCAGTGGTATCTGAGCAAATGCAGATGGCATTTGCAATTCAAGACCACCCATTTCACGTACTTTTTGAATCAAGTCTGTGTCTTGCGTTGCAAGATTCATTCTTGAGGCAGTCATTTGTGTCTGCGAATATGTGCTAGCGAACAATATTCCTGCTACTGCCACTACTGCGGCAATAGACAGCATACTGTATCGTCTGTTCATCGTTTCGGATCTTTAAATCAAAGTATATTAACTTATTGGGTATTTTGGACGAAAGTCGTGGTTTTTTGAAAACTTTTGCTGTTCTCAAGATTTTTGAAAAGCGAATGAATATTAGGAAAATTAATTCAAGGGTTGGCGTGAAATTTAGAACTGATAAAGATTCTCTGGGAGAGGTCCAAATTCCTTCTGATTCATACTATGGCGCATTTACAGCTAGAGCAATCAAGCAGTATCATGTCACTGGACAACGAGCACATCCATATTTGATCATGGCATATGTAATGATCAAAAGATCATCAGCCTTAGCAAATATCAGAACAGGTGTACTTGACAAGAAACGAGGAAATGCGATAGTAAGAGCATGTGATCAGATTCTAACTGGAAAACATCTTGACCACTTTGTTGTTGAAGCAATCAACTCTGGAGCAGGCACAGCATTTAACATGAATACAAACGAAGTGATTGCAAATATTGCGCTTGAAATTTCTGGTAAGAGAAAAGGAAACTACGAGGTTATACATCCAAATGATCATGTAAACATGTCACAGTCAAGTAATGATACGTTTCCAACAGCAATGCATGTTGCAATTTTGTTTAATGTAAAACAGGTTATTCCAGTACTTGACGAATTAATAAAAACTCTAATCAAAAAGGCAAAGGAGTTTTCCGATTATAGAAAAATTGGAAGAACACACCTCATGGATGCGCTACCTGTGAGTCTAGGTAGTGAGTTTGCTGCCTATGCTACTGCCATTGCAAAAGTCCGTGACGCAATTTTTAACGCAAAAAAGGAATTGGAATACATAGCATTAGGAGGAACTGCAGTAGGCACTGGAGCCAACACACCAAAAGGATACAGAAGTATTGCGATATTTGAGCTTTCAAAGATATCCAAGCTGCCACTTAAACCGCAACAAGACATGCAATTTGCTTTGCAGAGCAGATTTGCTGTAGCAAATATGTCATCTGGTCTGAGAAACCTAGCGCTAGAGTTAGGTAGAATATCAAATGATATCAGATTGATGGCGTCTGGACCAGTTTCAGGATTATCAGAGATTGGCATTCCAGCGGTTCACGCAGGATCTTCCATCATGCCAGGAAAAATCAATCCATCTCTGGCTGAATGCATGAACATGATTTGCTTTGATATAATAGGCAATGATTCTACTGTTGCGTTTGCTTCACAAGCTGGACAGTTTGAACTCAACGTTATGCTCCCAGTAATGCTCAAAGCTGTATTAGATTCTATGGATATGTTACGAAATTTTGTTCCAATTTATTCCAAGAATCTTATTGATGGTCTGACCGCAAATAGAGAAAAACTTCGTCAATACATAGAAAACACTCCTGTCATAGTCACTCTTCTTTCACCAAAGCTTGGTTATCAAGTATCAGCTGGTTTGTACAAAGAGTCACTAAAGACCGGTAAAACAATCAGGCAACTAGTAATTTCAAAAGGACTAATGAGTGAGAAAGAAGTAAAGGTCTTACTGGGATAAAAATGGCAAAGATCTGGGTAGAAGCATACGGTTGTTCTTCAAGTTTTGCTGACTCTGAAATGATTTCTGGTCTTATTTTAAACAGTGGTCATATGCTTGCTCAAAGTGAAGACGAATCTGACTTGAATATGATAGTAACCTGTTCTGTTAAGGATGCCACTGCAAATAAAATGATACATAGAATAAAGACTCTTAGATCCAAACCACTTGTAGTAGCTGGCTGTCTACCAAAAGCGGAACAATCCACTGTAGAGAAATTCGGCCCCAAAGCAAGTCTATTGGGACCAAATTCCTTGGGAAAAACCATAGACGTTATTGCGTCAACTCTAAAGGGAGTAAGGAGGATTGAACTTGCTGACTCAGATCTAACAAAGGTTGGTCTTCCAAAAGTTCGATTAAATCCGGCTGTAGGAATAATTGAGATTGCAAGTGGTTGCATGAGTGAATGCACATTCTGCCAGACAAGGATATCGAAGGGAGGTTTGAAAAGCTATAGAATTGGAGACATAGTAAGACAGGTAAAAAATGAAATACACGAGGGTTGCAGCGAGGTTTGGCTCACATCTACAGACAACGGCTGTTATGGATTCGACATAGGAACTAACCTCCCTGAGCTGATACGCTCAGTAGGTGAAATCGAGGAAGATTTTATGATCCGCGTGGGTATGATGAATCCAATGTACCTATCACGCATTAAAGAAGGGCTTGCAAAGGCATTCGAAAGCACCAAAGTCTTCAAATTTCTTCACATTCCAGTACAGAGCGGTAGCGACAAAGTCCTAAAAGATATGAAAAGGGGTCACACTGTAGAGGTGTTTAGTAAAGCAAACGAGTCGTTTAGGGAGAAATTTGCAAGATTTACAATTTCTACTGATATTATTGTTGGATTTCCATCTGAAAGTGAAGAGGACTTTATTCAAACATTAGATTTAATCAAAGAGACAAGGCCTGATGTGATAAATCTTTCCAGATATAGCGCAAGGCCAGGCACGAAAGCGTCAAAAATGAAGCAACTGGATGTCGCTGAGGTGAGGCGCAGAAGTAAAATAATCTTTGAACTAGTCAAAAAAATCGCACATGAGAGAAATAAAGAATGGATAGGATGGAATGGCGAGGTATTATTTGATGAAGTCTCCAAAGGAATAGTCAAAGGAAGAAATTTTGCATACAAACCAGTAGTTGTTGATGAAAAAGTAAGATTGGGACAAAGGATTCAGGTGGAGATTAAGAATGCCACAGCACGTGGTTTGTATGGCGTGCCTCTGAGCTAAATTTTTTAGATCGGAGCTTAGATCAAAACTAATCAACAAAGTTTTTTAATCATTTTGGCAAGCAGAAGGAGAGTCATGGAATTTGTAATGCAAGACCCCGTCCTAGTTGTCGGCTTAGGTGGAGCGGGGTGTAAACTTGCAATTAGTATAAGAGACAAACTCGGTTATGAGTGTCTTTTAATAAGTCACGACCAAAGAGATCTTGATCATGAAGGTTCTAGAATTTTGATAAATACTAATCCCATTCTGAATCCATCTGCATATCTTATAAGAGGTATATCGTTTGGCGCTCGAGGATCAATTGCAGAGAGAATGAAGCCTTATTCTACTATTATTATAATCGCTAATTTAGCAGGAAAATCAGGTGCCGCATTGGCGCCGATAGTTTCTCAAATTGGAAAGGAGTTTGGAAAGAATGTTCTTTCCTTTGGGATTATGCCATTCAAGTTCGAAAAGGATAGAATCTTCTTCTCTGGAGTTTCCCTTAAGAGACTGAAGGCAAACTCTGACTGTACTATAATAGTAGATAATGATGCACTACTAGAAAGCAACCCAGACCTAACTCCAGATTCATGTAATGGCATATCAAACTCGGCATTATTACAAGTTATTTCCGGTCTAAGAAATTCGTCGCTTCCACTTCAAACAAACATACTTTCAACAAGCAAAGATATACCTGACGTAGAGACGTCCCTTAGAGACTCAATTAAGATGCTCTATGAAGATGCTTCACCAAATAGTATCAAAAGTGCATTGCTGTATGTTGTTGGAGGAAGTAAAGTTCCGGTTGGTGTTCTGAATTCAATGGTAAATACAATTAGTGGAATATTTGGCGATGATAGCACTCGTGTTAGTCTATCCGTTACCGGTGGTGAAAGATCTAAGGTAGTCTTGTTGACATCAATAGAAGGAGAGACTCGTTTTGACAAATATGATCCGTTAGGTTTCATTCCAAAACAAAGTGTACTCGATTGGGATGAACCAGATTCTAGCATAAAGATAGATCTTGACCTAGAACAATTAGAATAGAATTATTCTTTCTTCTGTTTCTTACCTGACTTAGAACTGCTTATTTTCTTTTCTTCTTTCTTCTCTTTTGGTTTCTCTTCTACTTTCTTTTCTTCTTTCTTCTCTTTTGGTTTCTCTTCTACTTTCTTTTCTTCTTTCTTCTCTTTTGGTTTCTCTTCTACTTTCTTTTCTTCTTGATATTCAGAAACTATAATGTTGCCATCATCATCTTTAGTTATCTTGACTCTTATCTTTCTGGGGGGATGCCTAATACCGCGTTCCCAAACTAGGTGGTTAACGTCTTCTTCTATCTTCACATTTTCGGATTTCATGTGTCTCGAGGCAAATTCTCGTATCATGTTTATTGCACGTTTAGCTCGTTGGTTATTTGGAGATAACAATACTTTTCCAAGATTAATTGTGTAAATTCGTTCCAATACTTCTTCTGACATCTAACCAACCCCCACATCGGTTCTACGCCATTGTCTCTTCTTGGGATTTGTCCTAACTTTTCTTTTTGTTCTAACTATAACCCAAGCTGGAACAGGTGAATTCTGTTTTAGTTTCTTCATAAGCCTGATCTTCCTTGGAGTTGATTTATGGGCAGCCATGAAAATTTGAAAATCTTGACCTCTTTTTAAATGAATCTCAATTATTCCTTAAACCAATCCTGCAGCTGATAACTTGGCAAGTATTTGTCTTAGCATTCGTGCAGAAGCTCCCCAAATCAAGTGGTTTTGAAATTTGAATGTATACATCTCATGAATTGATTTGTGAGTAGGATCACTATCATTCTCGATGGTCTTTAACAGATCCAGTAACGGTATTCTCAGTATGGATGCAATCTCTGAATTTGGCACCAAGGAGGGAGTATCGTCTAAGAATATGGTGAACGGGGTAATTGTAAAACCTGAATTTAAAGTAGCAACTGGCTTGAGTTGTCCTATTACATCGTGTCTTGAAATTTCTATTCCTAATTCTTCTTTTGTCTCCCGAATAGCGGTGTCCAATAGGTCCTTGTCATCTTGCTTCCAAGTACCCCCTGGAAACGAAATCTCACCTGCATGATGGTTCATGGTATTTGGCCTCTCGGTCATTATTATCATGGGCCTAGCTCCATAGACCATTATCAGTACAGCAGCAAGTCTTCCTTTTATGTCATTTCGAGGTTCTGGCATAATGGAGCTTGTCAGAGCATCTCGAATCTTTTGAATGTCCAACATGATATCAATCCACCAGTTTGTTATTGTCTTTTATGATCGAATTTATTCTATCTACGAAATCCTTGACTTTGGATTTAATTTCTGAATTTCGGTGCCCATAGCGTTATAATCGGGTAAACCGTCACAGTCCCTTATGACTATAACTTACGAACTAAATCCTCCAAAGGTCATGCAAAATACTGTTCTCTCGCACGAGGAATTGGAAAAATCTGTGAATAAGCTGAGAACCAAAGCCTCAGAGATAGGACAAGTATGTAATAGTATTCATGTAACAGACTCTGTTCTTGGAATACCAAGAATTTCTCCTATTACTGCTGGATTTTTTATTAGAAATTCCAATAATAAAATCAGAATATCTGCAAGTGTAAGAGTAAGGGACCGAAACTTTATCTCGATTGCTCAGACCGTTTGTGATGCTATATTGCTTAATTTGAATGGGGTTCTTATCGTAAAGGGTGATACCCCTCCTGCAGGACCAAAAGATTCTAGGCTGGTGCCAAGTGAAGTCGTTAAGCAATTTAACGAACAAGGTTTTGGAAAAAGAATAGATCTCTATCTTTCAATTCCCAGTAATCCTAATTTTGAAAAGATGCATAAAAAGATAGAATCACAACCAAAAGGCTTTGTAACTCAAGTGATAAGTTCTGTTGATCAGGTAACAAGAATCACAGACAAGTTAAAACCACAAGGATTCAAGATAATACCTTGTGTGCTGTTGGCGTCTAAACGCAATTTAGAGTCTGCCCAAATGCTGAAACTTGACTGGTCAAGTTATAGTAAAGACATGATAGGGTTTGTAAAAGAGATAAATAAAATAGCTGGCAACGTTTTGATAAGTTCGCCAAATGATTTTAAAGGAGCGATAGAACTTCTAAGGGGAATTAATTGATATCCTCCTACACTGTTGGAATTTATCCTAGGTCAGAAGACCTCATCGAAGCTACACGAAAAAATGTAAAGAATCTTTCATCATTGTATTTGAAGGAAAAAAAAGAATACGTTACGTTGCAAAAAAAGGCAGGTCTAGGGTATATTTGCGATCCACTAGTAGATTGGGACGATATTTACAGACCATTCTCCAAGTTAAAATCAGCAAATCTCGAAGCCCTAAACCGAGTATATGAAACAAACATGTTTTACAGGAAAATTTCGTTTGGTGATTCCTTCAAAGATGCTGGAAATATAATAAAATCAAATTTGAATATTTCACTACTGCCCGCTAATAGATCCGTTTGCATGGTAGAACCTTATACGTTTGCGGAATCGCATACAAGTTCCAAATATAAAACGAGAGAGGATTTCATAATATCATTAGCAAAGATGTTAAGAAAAGAAGCTGATACGTTGGCAAAATCTGGTTTTGATTTAATTCAGCTTCTCGGTCCTTCCATTGCGTATAACCCAAAAGTAAATTTTGAGGTTGTAAAGAAGGGACTAGAGATCATTACTAAGGGACTCAAGGCCAAGACCATTCTTCATCTGTATTTTGGAGACATTTCAAAAAAACTTGAAAGTCTTTTGGACTTACCGATATCAGGACTTGGGTTAGATGCTACATCTACTCCCATATCATCGATTAAAAGGCATAGTTTTTCTGGGAAACTTCTTGCTGTTGGCATAATCGATTCGTACAACACCAAACTTGAAGACAGTGATGAAGCAATCGCACAATTAAATGATATGTTTTTGCAAACAAGACCTAATGAAATTTATGTAACAACTAATTTTGATTTGCAGTACTTGCCAAAATATTTTGCAGTAAAAAAGATATTCAGATTGGGCCAGATAGCAAGAGGGGTCAAAATTGCATAAGTATTTTCCTACTCAAGAGATAGGAAGTCTAAAAAAACCATCCTGGCTTTTGAACATAGTAAAAGACCCCGGTATTTCCCATGAGGATAAAGCAAAAGCGAGAAATGACGCAGCTCTGCTCAATATAAGAACGCTTGAAGACATTGGTCTTGACATTATTTACGACGGAGAAGTAAGAAGAGTCGAAATGTATGAAGAGCCAGTACGCCACATCAAAGGTTTTGAGTTTGCTGGTAGGGTACGATCATGGGATAACAAATACTACAGAAAAGCCAGAGTAATACGTGATGTGGCATACCAAAGCAACTTTCATGCGACTGAATTCAAATTCATCAAAGAAAACTCAAAACATAGAATTAAAGTTCCTGTTACAGGAGCTTATACACTAGCTGATTGGTCATTTGACGAATTCTACAAATCAAAGTCAGATTTTGTGATTGCTTTAGCAAAAAAAGTTGTCAGACCACTGATAAAAGACTTGGTAAAAGCTGGAGCAAGACTGATTCAGATTGATGAGCCTGCCGCCACAACACATCCTGCTGAGATGGATATTTTTCGTGAGTCTGTAAATGAGTCAGTAAAAGGAATTAATGCGAAATTTGTTATTCACGCCTGCTTTTCAGGAAATGACTACTCCGTATTAGCACCACAAATGCCAGAAATAAAGGCGAAGCAATACACTCTTGAATTTGCCAACCGCGACTCGTGGAACTTGGGTGTTAGCGATAGAGAAAGAAAAGGATACCATGTTCTAAAGTTGTTCAAAGAATATGGATTCAAAGGTGAGATAGGTATAGGCGTAACCGATGTTCACAACGACAGAATTGAACCCCCACGACTTGTTCGTGATAGGATAATCTATTCTGCAAAGGCGTTAGGAGATCCCTCAAAAATATATGTAAATCCAGATTGTGGTCTTAGAACCAGAACTAGAAGTGTTGCCTTTGAAAAATTAAAAGCTATGGTTGAAGGCACCAAGATGGCAAGAATGGCAATGAGTGCCTAGCTTAAAATTGGAGATTATAGCTAATTTCATTGTTATCAGATGGATTTCTTGCGAGTAATACCGATTCTTATCATTTTGTGTGCATTAGCGTTATTTTCATTCCATCCAGCAAATGCAGATGTATGGATTCCAAATAATGAATTTGATGCCTATTACGATTCAAACGGTGTGTATACTGTCATAGGTGCTGTAAAGAATACCGAAGATAAAGCGATAGTTCCTACAATTGTCATTAATGTTAAAGATGATAATAGAACCGTATCCGAGTCCTATACTCTTTCAATCGTGAATCCGTCAAAAGATATTCCGTTCAAAATTGAACTAGCTGCCATCCAAGATAAAAGCGCAATTCTTGAAAAACCGGAAGTCGCTTTTGTTCCTGCAGATCACGATGCGATGAATGTCGATGTAATCTATGACAGGGCCCTTGTGAAACATACAGATGGGCATACCACTGGTTTTATTTTCAATAATGGCACTGTTCCCGTATTCGGTGTTAAAGTATATGCCGTAATCTATGGTAAAGATGCCAAGTTCCTCGATGTTGGTAAGAGTGTTGAGACCATTGAGAAAATGGAACCTGGCAAAAAACTTGCCTTTTCAATATATCCAGACGCCACTCTTGCCTCTAAAGTGAGTTATTACAGCTGTTTTGCACTAGGCGAAGATCCTACCCAAACCGTTGCCATAGAAAGAGATGGCAACAAATACCATTTCACTTATTTGTCTTCAGGTTACGTTACTGACGCAAAATTTGATAATCTACAAGAAACGATTACCCTCACAGCGAGGAATCCGTTCCCCGATACTGAATTTGTAAACTTTATGTTTCCACAAGAATCTCAAGATCAAAAGTTCTCGGTAGCCTCAAACGGAGCTCCGATCGATTTCCTACAAAGCAAAGACCCCGACGGTAATTGGCACGTAGCCTTCAATCTGGCTCCCAAATCTACTTCTTATGTCTCCATCGGTGGTTTTGAACAGTATCCATTACTTCCTGTGGGCAATTACAGAAATTATTTTCTAATAATAATACCAGTTGCCGCGGCTGTAATCAGCATAGTCATTTGGAAAAGGAAAACAGATTAGGGAATTTTAGCTAGATTTTTTTCTTGTAAAACTTCGTCAAGTAGTTTCAAGTCAAAGATGTTGCTTAGATCAGGTTTCTTATCTCCCAAGAACCCTAGGTTGTAAGCATCATCAGCAGATTTGTAGAGTGAGCTTTTCACAGGATCGTATGTTATCTCCATTCGTGAAAATGCTTCTTTGAGTTCGTCTACTGGAATTTTCTTGCCTGTCAATTTTTCATTCTGTTCATTGAAAATCTTGATCGCATCTTCGCTGTTATTATTAATCCAAATAGTTTCATCCACATGTGCTTCAAGGAATTTCTTAATTATAACTGGATGACTCTGCAAGTAGTCGGATCTTACTGCAATTAGGGTAGTTACAAACTTACCATCTGGCCACAGATCTCTTTCATCAACAAAGATTTTTCCGTTTGCTTCTTTGACAAGTTTTGCTCCCCATGGTTCTGGCACCCAGGCTCCCTCTATGTCTTTTTTGATCATCATAGTGACTATATCGGCATTCTTGGCAGGTATTACCTGAACGTTACCGCCATTCTCAGAAGTTTTGTATCCATTTTTTAGCAGATAAGCCCTCAGAGCAACATCCTGAGTGTTACCAAGCTGAGGTGAGGCAAACTTTTTACCAGCAAAGTCCTGTGTTGTCGATATTCCTGAATCGTTTCGAATTATAAACACTGCTCCACCGCTTGAAGCTCCCGCGATAATTCTAAGGTCTTGACCTTCAGATTTTATATAGCCATTAATTGTCGGATTTGGGCCTACGTATGTAACATCAATTCTGTTTGCAAAGAGCGCTTCAATTGCTGAGGGCCCTGCATTGAAGACTTGAGTCTCTATCTTAACGTCTCCAAGTGCTTTTTGAAAATCTCCATTTCCCAGACCAATAACTGCTTGAGCGTGATTTATGTTTGGAAAATAACCTATTCTCAAAGTATCAGAAGAGCTTTCTACTGGATGTGATTGTTGAATTCCAGACTGTGATGTTAATGATAACGCAATTACAACTGCAATAATTGCTCCGGCAATTCCAAATTTTGAGTGTGGTTTCAATCTTTCATCACCCTGTTAACGATGAAAATCCAATCCCCATTTCCTTCGTACCCTCTCTTCCACTTTATACAATATTAGTCGGTCAACTAACAAACCGATTGCAAAAATAGTAATCATACTGGCAATTACTTGACTCATGTCAAGAAATTCTCTTCCAACAGACAGGATGTGTCCCAGACCTAAAATTGACATAAGTATTTCTGCTCCTATTATCGCGTGCCATGCAAACGACCATGCTTGCCTTAAACCAATTATCAGAGAAGGTGTGGCGGCTGGAATTGTAACATGTCTAAAAAGTGCGAAACCTTTTGCACCCATGTTCTTTGCAGCATCAAGATAGAGTGGAGGTATGTTTCTAATACTACTGTAGGTTGAAATCATTATTGAAAAAATCGAGCTCATTATAACTACAAACATTATACCAAATTCATTAAATCCAATTAAGAGAATGGAAAAAGGGACCCAAGCAATACTTGGAAAAGATAAAAGTCCCGCAGAAAATGAATTCAGTGTTTTCCCGAATCCTTTGAACCTAATCATGCCAAGCCCAATAAGCATACCAAGAGCCATAGAAATAGCAAATGCGCCAACAAGTCTGGCTAGAGTTACCCCTATGCTCACTGGAAGAGAATGATTCCATACAATTCTGGAAAAAGACTCTGTAACCATTGCAGGTGACGGCAGAGAAACTTTAGGCCATATGCCAAGCATAAACACTAATTGCCATATGCCGATGAATACTGCCAAAAGCAAGACAGCATTGGCAGCATCATCAAGATTTCTGTGATGTGTTTTTTGTGTTGTGGTCAGGGATTCAGTCATTGATTTTCATCTTTTGCTCTTGCAATTACTTCACTTTTTAGCTCATCAAGAATTTGATGATAATATTTCTGAAGATTTTCGTCCTCTGCAAGTCTTGGTCGCCTGTAATCAATCACTATTTCCTTTTTTATTTTGGAAGGTCTGTTTTTGAATACTACAACTCTGTTTCCAAGAATTACAGATTCGGAAATATTATGTGTCACAAATATGATTGTCTTTCTAGTTCTTTCCCATATCAATTGCAACTCTACCAATAACAGATCTCTTGTCTGAGAATCAAGCGCGGCAAATGGTTCATCCATCAGAAGAATTTCCGGATCCATGGCAAGAGCTCTTGCTATAGCGACTCTTTGCTTCATTCCAGTTGAAAGCTGATACGTATAAGAGTCAGCAAACTTGGTTAGCTGCATCATATCCAGATATCTTTTGGAGATCTCACTTCGTTCGTTTTTTGGGATTCCAGCCATTTTGAGTCCAAATTCAACGTTATCAATTACTTTAAGCCAAGGAAATAGTGCGCCTTCCTGAAAAACTAATGTCCTATCAGGTCCCGGACTGGAGATGGGTTTTCCATTGAGAAGAATTTCACCGGAATCTGGTTTTTCAAGTCCAGCTACAATATTCAAAAAAGTAGATTTTCCACATCCTGAAGGACCTACAATGCATACGAAATCACCTTCTTCAACGTTAAGGTTGATTCCGTTTAATGCTACAACAGAATTTCCATTATGATCAAAGTGTTTAATGACGTTTCTTGCCTGAAGTTTTGTCACGATCTCTCCCCTATTTTCACTTCACCAAGCACTTTGCAGCTACCCAGGTCTAGAATTAATTTCATATAACAGCGTTATAATAATGCGGTTAAATAGTGATCGAATTTTAGCTTGGACTAATTCGTTTTATCTCATCTTTTGAAAAATAATTTTCCCAATTTTATACTAAAACAAAATGGCAGAAAATATCAGATCATAAAAGATAAATGCGAAATTCTGATCACAGAAACCCTCAATGAAAGGAAAAGCGGTCTTGGCTTTCTCTGGTGGGTTAGATACATCAGTAGTTGTGAAATATCTTCAAGAAAAACACAACCTCGATGTCATCACAGTAACAATAGATGTTGGCCAAGGCGATGATAAAAAAAAGGTTGCTACAAAAGCAAAGAGACTTGGAGTCGTAAGGCATTATAATTTAGATGCTAGAGAAGAATTCGTAAGAGATTTCATCTTCCCATCCATCAAGGCAAATGCTCTGTATCAAAAGAAATACTGTCTTGCAACTGCGCTAGCTAGGCCACTTATTGCACAAAAAGTTGTAGAAATAGCAAAAAAGGAAAATGCGAAGGCGCTGGCTCATGGATGTACCGGAAAAGGAAACGATCAAGTCAGGTTTGATGTCACAATGCGATCTAGTTCAGGCCTTCCAATTATTGCTCCAATCCGAGATCTCAATCTTACGCGTGATATCGAATTAAAATTTGCAAAAAAACATGGAATAGAAATTGATACCACAGCAAAAAGATTTAGCGTCGATCAAAACTTGTGGGGAAGGGCAATAGAAGGAGGGGACTTGGAAAATGCATACGCAGAACCTCCACAAGATGCGTTCATCTGGGTAAAAACAAAGGATTTACCTGAAAAACCGCAGTATTTAGAAGTCAAGTTTAAGGAAGGAGTACCAATATCAGCTGATGGTAAGAATCTCAAACCAATAGAACTTATTGGATACATCAACAAAAAGGCCGGAAACTGTGGTATAGGCATAGTAGATCACATCGAAGATAGGGTAATAGGGATAAAATCACGGGAAGTCTATGAAACGCCGGCTGCTACTTGTCTCATTGAAGCACATACCGATCTGGAAAAAATGGTTCTAACAAAACATGAATTGAAATTCAAAGCCATCGTCGATTCAGAATGGGCTTGGTTAGCTTATTCTGGGCTTTGGCAAGATCCTCTGAAATCAGATTTAGATATGTTTATCAATGCGACACAAAAGAGAGTTAGCGGAACTGTAAAACTGAAAATGTTCAAAGGAAGTCTTCGAGTTGTTGGGAGAAAATCCGATTATTCCCTGTATAGTCATGACTTGGCAACATACGGCTCTGGTTCCACTTTTGACCAAACTCTTGCAAAGGGATTTGTTGAATTATGGGGACTTCAATCAACAGAAGCTAATAAATTACTAAAAAAGAGGTGAAAGATCAAAGAATGAATTGCCCAGAATGTGACGCCAAAATAAAAATTCCAGACGACGCAAGTGTTGGAGAAATAATCTCCTGCCCTGATTGTGGGTCAGATTTTGAGATTGCTTCCAAAAACGGTAGCGTATGCGAATTAAAACATGCTGAAAAAGTAGGCGAAGATTGGGGAGAATAGATGCCGAAGGTTTGCATCGTGTTCGATAGAGTAAGAGTAGAGGAGAAAATGCTCGAAGAGAAAGCAATCGAGCTAGGACACGATACGAAGATGATTGATGCAAAAATAACCCAAATCAGCACTGAAAGCAAGAAAAATAATTTTGACTTTGGGGATGTAGTAATTGAAAGATGTGTTAGTTATTTTCGCGGCCTTCATTTCACTGCATGTCTAGAATTCCTAGATGTACCCGTAGTCAACAAGTTTGAAGTTGCCAATAATTGCGGAAACAAGATGCTAACATCTCTTTTGTTAAAAAAGCACAATGTACCTACTCCAAAGACCTACTTTGCATTTTCTTCGGAGGCGGCATTGGAGATATTAGATAAAGAGGGATACCCGTTGGTTATCAAACCCGTCATAGGAAGTTGGGGTAGAGGCGTCATGCCGTTAAAGGATAGAGATACTGCTGACGCAATAGTCGAAGTAAGAGAATTAAGCGATGGCCCTCTCGATAGGATATACTATTTGCAGGAAATGGTGAAAAGACCCCCGAGGGATATTCGAGCGATAGCAGTTGGAGGTAATGTAATTGCAGCCATGTATCGAACTTCGCGTGGTTTTAAGACAAACATCGCTCTTGGCGCAGAACCAATCTCCTGCGAAATCACCAAAGAACTTGAGGATCTTTGCATCAAGGCATCCCAAGCTGTCGGTGGTGGAATCCTGGGTATTGACATCATGGAAGATGAAAAGCATGGGCTCGTAGTTCACGAAATAAACAATACCGTAGAATTCAAGGGGCTGGCAAAGGTTGCAAAACGAAACATTCCAAAAGAAATGATCGAATACGCAGTTACTTCAGCTATAAGATAAATTATACTGTGTTATGGTAGGAGTGTATCAATGAAAATCGGAGTAGTTGGAGCATCAGGGTATGTCGGTGGAGAAATTCTAAGACTACTTGTTAGTCATCCCAAAGTCGAAATAGCAATGGTTACTTCAAGGCAGTATGTTGGAGAATACATTTCGAGGATTCAACCTGCCTTGAAAGGATTCACTGATCTGACATTTTCCGAGCTTGATTATGACAAGTTATCAGACAAATGCGATCTAGTGTTTACAGCGGTACCACATGGAACTGCTGTGGATATTGTAAAAGCATTTTACGATCGTGGTATGAAGGTAATAGACTTGAGTGCAGATTATAGGTTGCACAACGCACCTGATTATGACAAGTGGTATGGATGGCAGCATCCGTATCCCGAGCTGCTCTCAAAGTCAGTCTTTGGCATTCCAGAAATACACAGAGAAGAAATCAAAAAGGCTCAGCTAGTTTCATGTCCCGGATGTATGGCAGTAACATCAATTCTTGCATTATATCCGCTAGTAAAAAGGGACATTATTGATTCTGAACACATTGTAGTAGATTCAAAGATCGGTTCATCAGGAGCGGGGGCAGGTTCTGAGGCAGGAACTCATCACGCTATGAGGTCTGGAGTCATAAGACCGTACAAACCCGCCAAACATAGACACACTGGAGAAATTGAACAGGAGCTAAGCCAAGTGGCAGGAAAGAAAATCAAGATATCAATGAGTCCTCATGCGGTGGATGTTGTGAGGGGAATCTTGTGTACAAATCACACTTTCCTTATTCAGGAGGTAAGTGAAATGGATATATGGAAAATCTATCGTGAACAGTACCAAAATGAAAAATTCATCAGACTGATTCGTGACAAGAAAGGATTCTATAAATTCCCTGATCCAAAATTTGTCGTAGGATCCAACTTTTGCGATATTGGATTTGATATAGATGAGGACAATCATAGATTAATTGCACTCTCTGCATCAGACAATCTTATGAAAGGTGCAGCAGGTTCTGCCATACAAAACATGAATGTAATGGCAGGATTTAATGAGATGGATGGCATAGCGTATTCTCCCCTCACTCCAGTGTGAAAAAATGATAACAATCAAGATAGGAGGGAGTGTAGTAGATGGTCTTCATCCTTCCACAATATCTGATCTCAAGAAAGTGTCCGAACAAGAAAAAGTAATACTAGTACATGGTGGAGGCAAAGAGGTCACCAAGATTTCTGAAGCTCTTGGAAAAGAACAGAAATTCATTGTATCGCCTGGAGGAATCAAAAGTAGATACACTGACAAGGAAACAGCAGAAATTTTCACAATGGTTATGTCTGGCAAGATAAACAAAATAATTGTTGGAATGCTTCAAAAAAATGGAATCAATGCGGTTGGTCTTTCAGGAATAGATGGAAAAATAATCCAGGCAGAGCGAAAAAAGAAGCTGGTTGTCATTAACGAAAAAGGAAGAAAGATGGCAATTGATGGAGGATATACTGGAAAGATACAAGATGTAAATACTAATCTTGTAAGGTCAATCTTGGATCAAGGATATGTTCCTGTCATATCACCGATAGCAATCAGTGAGGAATTTGATTTTCTAAATGTGGACGGTGACAGAGCTGCTGCATATGTAGCTGGAAAGATGCGGTCAGACAAGATACTATTTCTTACAAACGTAGACGGTCTACTAATGGATGATAAGCTAGTCAACAAGTTATCTTTAGCAGAAGCAAAGGAGATTCTACCAAAAATAGGATTTGGGATGGAAAAGAAAATTCTAGCCTCCACAGAAGCATTAGAGATGGGTGTAAAAGAAGCTCTAATTGCAAATGGCCAAAAAGAAAATCCTGTATCATCGGCCATTGCTCACGACAATTGCACAGTGATTTCAAAATGACTGAAGATCAATTCATGGGAAATATCTACCAAAGATTTCCAGTTACGATAGAACGTGGGCTTGGAGCTCATGTGTGGGACATAAACGGAAAGGAGTACATAGACTGTATGGGCGGTTATGGAGTAGCTCTAGTGGGTCACTGTAATCCACGTGTAGTACGTGCACTAAAGGCACAACTTGAAAAAATAATCACAGTCCACAGTTCACTATACAACAAAACTAGAGAAGAATTTCTTGAGAACCTCATTAAGATAGCACCTAAGGGTCTAAGTCAAGTGTTTCTTAATAATAGTGGAGCTGAAGCTGTTGAGGCTGCCTTAAAATTCGCGCGTAAATTCACTGGAAAGAAAGGAATGGTAGCAATGAACGGATCGTACCATGGAAAATCATTTGGGTCACTTTCAGTTACCTTCAATCCAAAATATCGCAAATCCTTTGAACCACTTGTAGAAAGTGTTTCTTTTTCACCATTTGGAGATCTTGACTCGTTGCGGTCTACTGTAAATTCTGAAACAGCGCTTGTCATCCTTGAACCAATTCAAGGAGAAAGTGGCATTCATGTGGTACCAGATGGTTTCCTGCAAGAGGTAAGAAGGTTGTGTAATGAAAAAGGAATTGTCTTGATATTTGATGAAATCCAATCAGGTTTAGGAAGGACCGGTAAAATGTGGGCAAGCCAACACTGGGAGACCACACCTGACATTATGTGCCTTGCAAAAGGAATAGCGGGTGGAGTCCCCATGGGAGCGACTCTAGTAAGACCAGACATTTTATCTTCTATTAGCAAAGGCGAACAATCGTCTACCTTTGGTGGAAATCCACTCTCATGTGCAGCAGGAATAGCAACCATCCAGGCTCTAACAGAAGATGGATTAGTAGAAAATGCTGTCAAAATGGGAAATATCTTTCGTGATGGATTGGAAAGGTTAAAAGAAAAACACAAAATAATTCGTGAAGTGCGAGGCAGGGGTTTGATGATCGGAATCGAAATGAAATTTGATGTAAAAGACATTTTGTTCGATGGAATCGCAAATAATCTATTGTTACTCTACTCAGGCAAAAACATATTGCGATTATTGCCACCTCTAGTAATCTCCGAATCAGATATAAACAAAGCTTTAGAAACGCTTGATGCCATATTATCAAAGGAGGAACAGAGAAGAAATGTATAGGGACAAGACAGACGAGACAATAATTGAAATGTTAAAAAAAGATTCAAGACAGTCTTTTGTTGAAATCGGAGAAAAACTAAGTCTTTCAGAATCTGCAGTTAGAAGAAGAGTAAAGAACTTAACTGATAGTGGTGTGATAAAAAAATTTACCATTGAAACTGGTGATGCTAACTCTACAAGCGCGATAATCCTGATTTCAGTTGATTCTGCAACAGATACATCCAAAGTCTCAGCGAAACTTGCAAAATTACAAGGTGTACACACGGTTTTTGAAATAACCGGTCAATATGATATTGCTGTAATTATTAGAGCACCAACAATCACAGACATAAACGCCTGTATTGATAATCTACGAAAAGTTCCTGGTGTTTTTGACACCAATACTGTAATAATACTTCGAACTATTACCTAAAACGAAGTTCGGCTCCTTCTTCTAGTTAATGACGTAAATCGTCGTGTAAATGCCATATTTAGCCGAATTCTGTACGAATATGTTTATATTCGCTAAATTTTTATACTAAATAAGCAATGGACGATCCGAATTATTACGCATACAAGTATAACGAGATTGGCACAATGCCAAAGAAGATTCGTATTCTTGATAGTACTCTTAGGGAAGGAGAGCAGCATCCCGGTGTAACGTTTTCGAACAAGCAACGAATCCAGATTGCGTGGATGCTTGATTACTTTGGAGTTGATCAAATAGAAATTTCGCCAGTAGTTTCGCCTGATCATAAAGAGGCAACAAAGACGATAATCAAGCAGGGATTAAGAGCTGATATTGTAGCACATGTACGTGCCCTGCGAGAAGATGTTGACATAGTACTTGACTGCGATGCAAGCTGGATGGCAACGTACCTTGGTATATCAGATGTACATATGAAAGACAAACTAAGAATAACCCGAGAAGAGGCCATGAGAAGAGCAGTTGAAACTGTAGAATATGCCAAGTCACATGGTTTGAAAATGCGATTCACGGTAGAGGATGCTAGCAGGGCAGAGCCTGAATTTCTGATTAAGGTATGCAAAGCAATCTCAGATGCAGGTGTAGACAGAATAAGTATACCAGATACGGTTGGAATAATGAGACCAAACGGTATGTATAACCTCGTGAAAACTGTTCATGATGAAATCAAGACTCCACTTGACGTACACTGTCACAATGATATTGGTTTGGCATTAGCAAATGCTTTAGCAGGATGTGATGCAGGCGCAGATCAGATTCATACTACAATTGATGGAGTTGGCGAAAGAACTGGCATACCCGCTCTTGCTGAAACAGCAGTTACACTAACCTATCTTTACAA
The DNA here is from genome assembly GCA_005877205.1 of Nitrososphaerota archaeon. Lineage (GTDB taxonomy): Archaea > Thermoproteota > Nitrososphaeria > Nitrososphaerales > Nitrosopumilaceae > Nitrosotalea. The sequence continues at coordinate 16,697 of VBPL01000041.1, read as the reverse complement.
ATCTCCAAACAATTTCAGATTAGACATGTTAATGGATCTTTCAAGACTGATTGAACAATACACAGATATAGTGCCGTACGATTCCAAGCCTATTGTTGGTGCAACAGCTTACAAACACAAAGCTGGCACTCACCTAGCGGCAATTCTCAGGAACCCTGCTGCATACGAGCCTATAGAACCAAAAGTTGTAGGTAACAGAAGGAGAATGGTTTTTGGCGAACTTGCTGGTAAGAATGGTGCTGCCTATCTCATGTCACTTTTAGGCCTGGACCAGAATGATGAACATGCAAAGAGGGTGGCTGCTGGGCTCAAGAACCTAAGGATGGGAGATCTACTTGAGATTCCTCTAGATGACAGGCTTGAAAAAAAGATAATTAATGACACCCAAGTGAAGATAAAGACAGGTAAATAACATGAAATGTCCAGAATGTGATGCCAGTATCAATCCTCCAAAGGATTCAATAGAAGGAGAGATAGTAACATGCCCAGACTGTGGGACAAGTTTTGAGCTTGCAAAGGGATCCTCCGGCTTTGAGTTGAAACCAGCACAAACTGTTGGTGAGGACTGGGGCCAGTGAGCTCGAGTTTATCGATTCTCTACGATACCATCAGGTGGGAAGAAAAAGCTCTCTTCGATGCTGCCAAGGCAAAGGGCATCGATACAAAGATGGTAGACTGTAAGAACTTATTTGTAAACTTGGATAAAAATGAAGAAAATTTTGGAACTGTTATCCAAAGATGTGTTAGCTATTACCGTAGTCTTCATTCTACTGCAGCACTTGAAGGTAAAGGAGTAAACGTGATAAACTCCTTGAACACTAGCATTTTCGCTGGAAATAAATTGTTTACTCATATGCTTCTAGCGAAACACGGAATACCCACTCCCTTCAGTGCTGTAGCTTTCTCGGAGGAATCTGCTCTAGAACTTCTTGAGAAAAGAGGTTATCCGATGGTATTGAAACCTACGGTTGGAAGCTGGGGTAGAATGATAGCATTACTAAAAGATCGTGATTCAGCCGAAGGCATAATGGAAACAAGGGAGAAGATGTATCCAATTTATCAAGTATACTATTTGGAGGAATTTGTTGACAGGCCGCCTCGAGATCTTAGGGCAATTACAATAGGGGACAAAGTTGTTGCAGCAATATACAGATATTCTGGGAATGGCCAGTGGAAAACGAACATGGCATTAGGCGGCAAGGCAGAACAATGTAAGGTTACTAAGGAGCTTGAAGATATTTGTGTCAAAGCAAAAAATGCTGTTCAGGGTCAAATAGTTGGTATCGATCTTATGGAAAGCAGGGAAAGGGGCTTGGTAGTTCACGAGGTTAACAATACAACGGAATACAAAAATACCGTTAGAGTTACTGGCGTAGATATACCAGCCTTGATGATTGATTACGCAATAAAGTCGAGAAGATAAGAATTGGACTCTTCAATAACCATTACACCCAGGTACTCCATAAAGATGCTAGAGAAGGCTCTGAGACTATATACTCCTTCTCTGTCAGAAAAACAACTAGCCGAGTTCTTGGCTGACAAATGTGATGATCTTGGATTTGAAAATATACGCATCGATGAAGTAGGTAATCTGATCGCAACAAAAGGCTCTGGCTCTCCAAAGATCTTATTATGTGGCCATATGGACACGGTACCTGGAAAGATTAAGGTAAAAAACGAAAATGGGTTTATTTATGGCCGCGGAGCCTCAGATGCAAAAGCGTCGTTGATGGCCATGCTTATTGCAGCAGCCTCTCTTCAAAACAATAGCGGAACCGTAGTCTTTGCAGGAGTTGTAGACGAAGAAGGAAATGCAACTGGGATAAAGAGTCTTGTAAAACAAAAACCCGACATAGATTATGCAATTTTTGGAGAACCCAGCGGAATTAGAAATATCACAATTGCATACAAGGGCAGGATAGCCATAAATCTAAAAATAAATGTTGGTAACAGTGCTCACGCAAGTGCTCCTTGGCTAGCAAAAAATGCGATAGAGGAATCATATGTTTTTACTAATGCATTAAAGAATGTATTAGAAGGCAATCAATCTAATAAACCAAAGGGCCTGATGTTAACGGCTGCTCTCACTGAGATCAAGGGCGGTACAAGCCACAACGTGACAGCCCTAGAATGTGATGCCATTTTGGATATCAGGATACCGGTAGACATGAACTGCAAGATGGTGGGAGAAAAGATTGCAACCACGGTTCAAGAAATTGCAAAGAAGCAAGGTGTAAATGCATTTTATTCAATATTGGATGAAACCGAACCCTTTGAAGCACCACATAATTCTCCACTTGTGAGGGCACTAACACTGGGCGTCATTGACGTAGAAAAGGCAAGGCCACAGCTAATAAGAAAAACTGGTACAGGAGATATGAATATCATCGGAAATGCTTTGAATATACCGGTTGTAACCTACGGTCCTGGTGATCCTCATGCCTCCCACACAATTGACGAACGAGTGTTCACGGATGAATACCTTAGGAGTGTTGAGGTGTTTAAGCGAACGCTACAACACCTAAAACGATTACATGCAAGGCCAATTAAACCACAAAAAGTATCCACATAGTAGAGCAACACAAAACGAAACTCAAAATATACAACAGGTGAACTTCTGCTATGTTATGGTTTATTGGTCTTGGCATTTCTGGCATAGATGGAATTAGTTCAAACACACTTAAGATTATAAAAAAGGCCGATGTTATTTTCCTTGAGAATTTTACAAGTCCCATAGGAAAGCAGGAAGTATCAAAAATTGAGAAACTTGTTAGAAGAAAGTTCAAGATTGCACCACGCTGGATGGTGGAAGATGGTAAAACGATTCTTCTAGAAGCCAAAAGAAAGACAGTTGTTCTACTTTCATATGGCGATCCCTATGTGGCAACTACTCACATTGAGTTACGTACTAGAGCAGAAACAGAAAAAATTGGAACAAGGACAATACATGGCGCCTCTGCAATAACATCGCTTGTGGGAGAATGTGGATTACATCATTACAAGATAGGTCGACCTGTTACCATCATGAGGGAGATTTCGTCTTTGACAACCGTGTATTACACCATTTATGAAAATCTGATAAGAGATAGCCACAGTATCTTGATTTTGGAATATAACAGCGATACCAATTTCTTTTTAGGACCCAAGGAAGCATTCTCGAATCTTCTTCTTACAGAAGGTTCACAAAAAAGAAACGTGATAAACGAATCAATATTTGCGATGGTTGCATCACGAATTGGTACAAAAAATCAGAGCATTATTGCGGGTAAATTGTCATCGCTTATGGATGCTGATTTTGGAAAGCCACCCCACACCATTATCATACCAGGTAAGTTACATTTTACGGAGGATGACGCCATCAAGACCTTAGCCAAATGTTTAGATGATCCATCAGATAACTCGTCCAAAATTCAAAAAATATCACAACAAATGCTTCTAAAGTACTTACCAAAAGCAAGAAAGGCACTTGAAGAAGTACAAAGGCAGTTCAAGGACAATAAAGATGTGCAACCAATTATAGAAAATGCACATCTATACTTAGACGATGCTGAGAAATTTCAAAAAGAAGGGAAAGACGAACTTGCTGTATTGAGCGTAGGATATGCTGAAGGTCTGATAGACGCATTACGTCTGTCAAAGGGAATAGATCCCTGGGCACAGAGTTTATAGATTAAGCAGGTAGTAGAAGCTTTGCCTGGTGATACATTTGGATGTGTTTGATAAGGAAATAATTTCAGCTTACTATGTTTCGTCTCTTTCTGGAGAGAATCATGTGGAGATTCTAAAAAGAAAGTTGTCTGTGAGTTTGGACTATCTATCAGAAAGAATAGAATCTCTTGTAAAAAATGGTTTTATCGAAAAAGACAAGAAAACCTTAACAGAGCTGGGAAGAGGTTCAATACGAGTAGTTCTTGCAGGCGGAGTTTTTGACATCATTCATCCTGGGCATTTGCATACGCTCAGGGCTGCAAAGGCTCTAGGTAATGTCTTGATAGTTGTAATTGCGACTGATAGTACTGCACAAAAAATGAAAAACAGAATACCCCTTCACAACATGGAATTACGAAGAGAAATGGTTAGTTCACTTTCAATGGTTGATTATGCCATGGTTGGTTATGAAGGAGATATTTTCAAGACGGTCAAGCTTGTAAAACCTGATATCATAGCACTAGGATACGACCAAATTCATCAGGAGAAATTCATAGTAGATGGATGCAAGAAAATTGGTGTTGATGTGTCAATTGCTAGATTACAGTCTCCCATCCCAGACATAAAGAGTTCAAAAATAGAGAGCGATTATGGAAAATCAATTTACGGCCTGTGAGCAATTGAGATTTAATTCATGGACTAGGTTTTATGGGTACGCGTATTGAGATCTGGGAACCTGTAGACAGTTTAGTTGACTTCTTTATGTTGTCTTTAGAGATTAGCTCTATTACAGAATCATCGTGATGAGTTCTCTCCAATAAAATCAAGGCTGCGTCGATGAGGTTGTTAACCCTTGCAGGATAACATTTTACCCATCCGTAGGTGCGCTTGTCGTCTGAAAAACCGTTTATCATCATAGCAGGATATGCGTCTAGAGTGCGTTTTGCTTCGATGAACTCTTTGTCTTTCAACTTTACGTTTAGAGTGCCAGGAAATGGAACATAACCAAGTTTTGCCTTGAATTGCTTTGCATACCCTTTCAATGACATGTAATAAGCACCTTCCCCCATTCCGGAAATTATTGCGCCTTTGAACTCAATGTATGATGGGGATGTCTCAAGGCTTACTTTTAGAATTGAAAATATCTTTGATATTTCTGCATGCCCTCTAGTTGTGATCCTCACAGAAACTTTTGGCCCACTTCGCAATCTCTCAATATATCCACTGGCTTCAAGCTCCAAAAGATGTTTTGATGCGGCCTGTTGAGATTTGCGAATACTCTTTCCCAGAGATGATGTTGTTATTGGTATGAAATTATACCGCGCCCCTTTAGCAAAAAGTTCTGCAAGAGTAAGGATGTGTTGTATTTTAAGTTCCGGCATTGATCTTATGCAATACCAAGCTCTGTAAATGTTTTGAGTGTCAATCCATCAGCAGATTTGAGATTGGCCATCCTATGCCCTATTACACATTCTATTCCGGCTTGTTTTGCAGAATCAATTAGTCTTTGTGTTATGATTCCATCCAGTACGAGGTACTTTATACCAGACCCTGGAGAAAGCTTTCCTACAACCTCACTTACTGGGACCTTGAAAACTTCATTGAGTTCTTCATCTAATGCAACTGCCTCAAGAGACTCGTTGAGATCTGGATACACTTTCTTTGCAACATTTGCTATTGGTTCATCCTTAGGGTCTTGCAATCTCGGCTTTGTAGTTTCTTTCTTCATGTCTTCGGCTGTATCTTTGAGGATTTCCACTATCTGCATAGGTGTCAGTTCCTCAACCTCGACATCCTCTGGTGCTCGGTGGACTACATCTATACGAACCATTGACTTGAGCTCTTTTAGAATAAATCCGCCAGCCCTGTCACCGTCCAGAAATGCCACGACTTTTGATTTTGATTCACAGAGCGATTTTATTGATTCGTCAATTTTTGCGCCTTCTATTGCAAGCGCATTATCAAAACCTGCTCGTAAAAGATTTATCACATCTGCTCTGCCTTCAACTAGTATTATCCACGGTGAGTCGAAGACTCCAGAGCCGCATGCTAACTTTTCCTTTCCAAAAGTAGTTAGTTTACCTGTGGATGTGACTTCGGATACGTCCTTTAGCATTTCATCTCCTTCGCTAATTGTTTTTGTTGACCATTTTTGGACGATCTCACGAGCTCTATCCACGATTTCCTTTTTTTTAGCCGAGCGCACGTCTTCAATTGCTTCCAGCTTGAATGCAGCTTGAAATGGGCCTACTTTATCTATACTTTCAATGGCTGCAGCTATCAAGGCTGCTGTGTTGATATCAGTGCTCATGGGTATTAGTGCGTCTCCCTTTGTTTGGTTAGTCGTTGTCGTAGTATTGACCTCGATTCTTCCCACTTTGGAGACCTTCTGAAGTTCATTTAGGTTCATCTCTGGGCCAAGCAGTCCCTCTGTTTGGCCAAAAATTGCACCTATTATGTCGGCCTTCTCAACGAGTCCATCGACGTCAAAGCTGAGCTTAACGTGATACTTGACAATTCCACTATATGGCAAATCATAACCCTCTTAATTTTTGATCAATCTATTTTCTTCAAAGGATGATATAAGTGCTTATTGTCATTCTCCAATACCTCTGCATAGGATGAGAGATCCTCAACATTCCTTACCTTGCCTTTCGTAATAGCCATGAGTTTTCTCTTGAAGGATAAATCTATGGACATTTTGTGTTGAAGCTGAGATATTATTCTACGAGTAAGGTATCGGCCCTTCCTATCCGAATCAAGAAGTATGATGAGACGCTTATTTTGTGGCATTGAATCTACAAATCTTGCCAACCCTTTGAAACTGTGAAATTGGCATACTCTTCCAGAAAACCCCAGTCTCTTTAAAGCATCCTCATCCTTTTTTCCTTCAACTACAACTATGCTGTTCTTCTTTGAGTTAAGTATTCTAACAAAATTTTGAACCTCAGTTATTTCAACATCGTCAAGATTCACAAACTTATTTAGAACTGATAATATTAAGCAATTCTCAACGATCTGAATGTTCGACATACTAATCATACAAAACGCAAGATATGAAGGGCCTGCTGTTCTGGGGGAATTACTTAGCAGAGATGGATTCAAAACTACAACTGTCTTGGCAAAAAAAGAAAAGATTCCTTCAATAGATCCACGAGCCATAGTGATTCTTGGTGCACCCGAGAGTGCAAACGATGATCTCCCGTACCTTAACGAAGAACTCAACCTCATAAGAGAGTCAGTCAGAAGGAACATACCTATCCTTGGAATATGTTTAGGCTCCCAACTAATCGCAAAAGCATTTGGGGCAAGCGTTTATCGGGGAAACAAAAAAGAAATTGGTTTCTATCACGATGTTGAATTTGATAATATGTCTGACTCGAAGCTTTTCTATGGGATTAAGAGTCCTGCCATGGTATTTCATTGGCACGGAGACACTTTTGAGCTTCCTAGTGGTGCCATACGACTGGCTCATTCAAAAGATTACGAAAATCAAGCATTCAAACTTCGTAGCGCAGTGGGCGTACAATTTCATCTTGAAGTAGATGAATCAACCATACGATTATGGCTTGAAAAGTCTAAAAACGAACTCAATGCTGTTCCTTACATCGATCCAGAAGAAATAGCAAAAAAAATACCCGAGAATATAGACACAATTCAAAACAACATGAGTGTGTTTTACCGGAATTTCAAGTCAGAATTCAATCTTTGACAAAAGTTTAATATAAAGACATTTAGACTTTCGAATTTAGTTATGATATCACAAGTTAGGTGGGTCAAAGATTCTCAATCTGTAAAGAAAAAAGTGGTGAATCCGTTTTGAGCACGGTCACAAAGATTTTTGAAGAAACCATTTCAACTGATCATAAGGTAATCACAGAAGATCTCTCAAAAGCAGTCCTGAGAAAATATGGAGTTAAAGTTCCAGGATATGCCTTGGTAAATACAGCTAAAGAGGCAACCAAGGAAGCTAAGAAACTTGGTTTTCCTCTTGTCATGAAAGTTGTATCACCACAAATTCTTCACAAGACAGATGTTGGCGGAGTAAAGGTAGGACTACAGAATGAAAAAGAAGTGAAGAAGACATTCACTGAGATGTATTCAAGACTCTCAAAGAAGAATGGAGTCCGGTTAAAAGGGATCTTACTTGAAAAGATGGTTCCTCAAGGTGTTGAGATTATCGTAGGACTTCAAAACGATCCTCAGTTTGGTCCAGTAATAATGGTTGGACTAGGCGGAGTCTTGACAGAAATTTTCAGAGATGTTGCTTTCAGAATGCTTCCGATTACTGTAGATGATGCAAAGTCAATGCTTGCAGAACTGAAGGGTTCAAAGATCCTGCAAGGTTATAGAGGAAGTAAGCCTATCGATTTGAATATGCTTGCAAAAGCACTTGTTCAGATAGGAAAGATAGGAGTAGACAATGCTGGTTACTTTGACAGTGTTGACTTTAACCCAATTGTGGTATATCCAAAATCATATCACGTAGTTGACGCAAAAATTATTTTGCGAAAAGAATTCAAAAAAGATGCAATCTCTGCTACCCGACCCAATATCGAATTCATGGAAACCTTCTTCACACCAAAGTCTGTTGCCCTTGTAGGTGCGTCTGCTACGCCTGGTAAAATTGGAAACTCGGTTCTTGATAGCATAGCAAAGCACGACTACAAAGGTAAAGTCTATCCAATAAATCCCAAAGCTGAAGAGATCCTCGGGCTCAAATGCTATCCCTCACTTGAATCTGTTACCGAACCAATTGATTTGGTTATAGTATGTGTTGACCTTTCCGTAACTCCACCTGTTTTGGAAACCTGTGCAAAGAAAGGAATCCACAATGTTGTGATTGTTTCGGGCGGAGGAAAAGAACTCGGTGGCGAAAGAGCAGCGTACGAAGCTGAGATAAAGAGACTCTCCGAACACCACGAAATCAGAATAATAGGTCCAAATTGCATTGGTATGTTTAATGCTGCAAACAGATTAGACTGTGCATTCCAAGGCCAGGCAAGAATGATTCGCGCAAGGTTGGGACCAGTTGCACTATTATCTCAAAGCGGAACTATGGGAATAAGCTTCCTTGAGACAGCAGATTCCTTTGGATTGTCAAAAATGGTAAGTTATGGTAACAGGTCAGATGTCGATGAAGCAGACATGATATGGTATCTGGCAAACGATCCACAAACAAAGGTAATTGCATTATATGTAGAAGGGTTTGGTGATGGTCGTAAGTTTATTGAAACCGCAAAGCGTGTCATGAAAGAAAAACATAAACCTATTGTGATTTGGAAGAGTGGAAGAACTGCATTAGGGGCAAAACAGGCAGCTTCGCATACAGGTTCGCTTGGTGGTTCAAATGCTATTATCATGGGTGCTTTCAAACAAGCAGGAATAATTTCTGTTGATAGTTATCAGGAGCTTGCTTCTGTTGTCAAGGGATTGGGATGGCAGCCAGCAGCAAAAGGAAATAGAGTTGGATTAGTAAGCAATGGTGCAGGTCCAATGATCGGAGCAATCGACCAGTTTGAAAAATTTGGATTGGAGCTTGGTAAAGTTACAGAAGCGACACTAAAGGAGATGAAAGAACATTATCCACCAACTTATGTTATTGGAAATGGCAACCCTGTTGATGTCACAGGAGGGGCAAATGCTGATGATTACAGGTACGCAATTCAGAAATTTATGGATGATCCAAACATCGACATTGTAATGCCTTGGTTTGTCTTTCAGGATGACCCGCTGGAAGAGACAATAATAGATTATCTAGGAGAATTTTCAAAACAGGCCAAAAAGCCATTATTGGTAGGTGGAAATGGCGGTCCTTATACACAAAAAGTATCAACGCTAATTGAGAAAAACCAAGTTCCAGTCTATGACGACATAAGAAATTGGGTTGCTACTGCATCAGCTCTGCATCAATGGGGAAAACACAATCCAGATAAGGTTTAATTTCCTCGCAAGTAGAGCCTCACCATGTCTCTAGTTAATATCTCAAAGTCAGATGGAATTTGTACCATTAAGATAAACAGGCCTGACAAGTTGAATGCCATGAATATGGAAGTTGCAAATGAGATTATCAAGGTCTTCAAAGAGATTGAGACGGACGATTCTGTCAAGGTTGTAATACTTACAGGAGAGGGAGACAAGGCGTTCTCTGCAGGTGCAGATATTGCTTACATGTCAACAATCACACCCATTGAGGCTGAAAAATATGCAAAACTTGGTCATCTTCTAACTTATACCGTTGAAAATTGTAGCAAACCGACAATAGCAGCCGTAAACGGATTTGCGTTAGGTGGTGGTTGTGAGCTTGCCCTTGCATGTGACCTAAGAATCGCTGCTGACACATCAAAAATGGGACAGCCAGAGGTAACAATCGGTGTTTGTCCTGGATGGGGTGGAACTCAGCGATTACAAAGAATTGTTGGCATATCAAGAGCCAAGGATTTGATTTACACCGGAAGAATGGTCAAGGCGGATGAAGCAAAAGAGATGGGATTAGCAAACAAGGTAGTTGAGCTTTCAAAATTGATGGAAGAGACAACAAATATTGCGAAGATGATTGCGCAAAACTCTGCGATGGCAGTAAGGATGTCAAAGATTGCCATAAACAAGGGTAGAAATTCAGACATCGATACTGGTCTTGCACTTGAACTTTACACCTGGGGACTGTGCTTTACTCATCCTGACAGATCAGAAAGAATGACTGCCTTTGTCAACAAGTCGAAGAAGTAAGTGCCAGTTGTACCTACCTCTCATGATTCCTAATATGCCAGGTATGAAAAGATTCTTATAATTTCGAGCACGAATCAAATCCATGAGCAATACTCAGGCAACAAAGGTAGTTACAATCACACCAAAGGCAGCAGAAAAGGTAGCGGCTTTCATGAAAGAGGAAGCAGAGCAACCAGAATTTCTGCGAGTCTATGTACAGGGTGGAGGATGCTCCGGCTTGTCCTATGGAATGGGATTTGAGAAAAAGGCAGAAGAGGACGACATTGTAATCGAAGAGCACGGTGTAAAAATGCTAGTTGACAGTTACAGCGCTGATTATCTGAAAGGCGCAAGTATTGACTACATTGAAAGCCTCATGGGCGCTGGATTTAAGATAAACAATCCAAACGTAACCAAGTCATGCTCTTGTGGTCACTCATTTAGCACCTCTTAAATTCACAATTTCTTAATTTTTATTTTGTACTATAACAAAATAAGTACTAGCTTAATTTTTAGATCACAATCAGAGTCATAGTAGTAAGAACGTGTGGTACCTTTCGCACATACTTTGTGATTATTTGTTCTAAGGTAACAGAGTCCTGAGCTTCGATCTTTGTGATAACATCATAGAGACCCAAAACTCCCGTGACTTCTTTTACACCTTTTATCTCCATAATGTTCCTTATGACTTGATTTTCTTTTCCTGTCTCACAATGAATCGCAACAAACGCCTTTGTCATTTCTGATAGTATATTGTTAGAACTTTCGGCTTCCTACGGCCAGAGGCCTCTTGCTTCATATGCATCTAGCACTCTTCCAACTGCCAGCACCATGCTAGCTTTTCTCATGTCTACACTATGTTTCTTTGATAGTGCATAAGTATCATTAAAGCCACGCACGATATGTTTTTCCATCTTGTCCGCAACTTCGTCGAAGGTCCAGTAGTATCTTTGCAGGTTTTGCACCCATTCAAGATACGAGATGCATACTCCTCCAGAGTTTGCAAGAATGTCTGGGATGACCATTATCTTATTTTTGTATAGAATTTCATCTGCTTCTGGAGTTGTTGGACCGTTAGCTGCCTCGGCAATTATCTTGCAGTCTATATTTCGCGCAATTTGAGGAGTAATCTGGTTTTCAAGAGCAGCGGGAACTAGCACATCACAAGGAGTGGTGAGAAGTTGTTCTGTCGATATCTTCTTGCTTCCTGGATATCCTAGAACACTTCCGTGTTTATTCTTATAATCAAGGACCTTCTTTGAGTCAAGTCCCTTTGTATTTATTATTGAGCCCTTTGAATCACTTACTGCAATTATTTTTGCGCCCATCTTTTCTAGATACTCGGCTGAGAATGTGCCTGCATTGCCATATCCTTGGATAACAACTTTTGCTCCCTTGAGTCTGAGTCCAACTTTCTTGGCAGCTTCTCTCACACAATATGCAACTCCCAAACCAGTTGCAACATTTCTTGCCAGAGATCCTCCTACTGGAATTGGCTTTCCTGTAATGACTGCAGGCTCGGCTTGTCCGTGCATCATGCTGTATACATCCATTATCTGTGCCATCTCAGTTCCAGTTGTGTAGACATCAGGAGCTGGGATATCTTTTCCTGGTCCGATTATCTCAGATATTGCATATGCATATCTACGTGTTAATCGCTCCTTTTCACCTGCTGAAAGTCTCTTTGGATCACAAATGATTCCTCCTTTTCCTCCACCAAAAGGAACGTCTACAATAGCACATTTCCATGTCATCCACATCGAAAGTGCCTTTACTTCTTCTATTGTCACACCAGGGTGATATCTAATTCCTCCCTTGAATGGTCCTCTAAAATCATTATGTTGGGATCTAAATCCTGTGAACACCTTAATCTTACCGTTATCCATTTTGACTGGAAGAGAAACAGTTAGAACTTTTTTTGGTGTTGCAAGCATTTCGTGAACACCGGGATCAAGCTTCAAAATTTTTGCGGCACTAACAAGTTGTTTTAGAGCGTTCTGCCATGGATCGATCTTATTCAATCTTTATCGATATGTCTCACTGGATATTGTATTTAAATTTGTTGAGAAATGAGGCACTACCGCTTCGAAGATTGGTCAGAACCTTGCGTAGTGTTTGGTTTTCCAAGCTTTGAAGTAATCAGATCTCGTAAATCATTATCTGTTTTGTTGGTGTGATCAATGTCAAGTGATTTTGCAATGGTTTCAAGTTTCTGTCTCTCTGACATTACCGGACCTTCTATTGGTATACTCAAATCCCCTTTTGTTTTTTGAAATTCGTTTTGAACAACATTTTTTGTCTTGTTGTATTCGCCAACTATCTTACCAATCTTTCTTGATGCTTCAGGAAGGCGTTTTGTTCCCAATAACAAGATTAACGCTACAAAGATTATGATTATCCATTCATTGCCTATAATATCAAGTGAGACGTCAGTCACGATAAAATTTGGTTGCTTTCCGAAATTAAAGCTTTAGACGGTAATTGACCTCTTCCTTGAGAGTGAAATACCAGTAACGATTAGACCTACGACAAAGAGTAGTAGGTATGGAACACTGGTTCCAAATGAATTGGCTATAACACCCGCAACAAGCGGACCTGCAGCCCAGCCAATACCAAATGTTGCCTCGTAAGCGCCTATCAAGCTTCCTACGTACTCTTTTCTTGTTCTTCGCATTATGATCTCAAATGTTAGCGGAAAATATACGCTAAAGCCAAATCCTAGTATCAAAACAGCAACAACAAATTCCATAATTGAATGAGAATAGAACACAACCATCATACCAATTGCAATGGAAAGAATTACGCCCATTAGGCTTGGTAAGAATTTTTTCATGAGAAAATCTGATGATAACAAAGAAACCAAACGAGATATTCCGAATATGAAGAAAAGTAACTCGATGTTTGATTCTGATATTGATCTATCACTCATGTATGCTGGCAGAATCGTCAAGAAGATTCCAAAGGCCGCACTGCAAAAGAGCAAAATGAGTATAACAATTGGAAATTCTATGATCTTTTTGGAAGAAGCAATTGAGAATTTTACCTTTTGATTTGCCTTGCCATCCTTTGTAAGTAACAGTGACGATATTATCGACGTAGCAAGGGCAAATGCTGCAAGTTGAAAGAGGATTCGATAGGTTACATCCAGATTCTGAAGCAGGAATGAACCTATCAATGGCCCCATCATAATTCCTATAACAAAAAATGCCATAAATCTTGAAATTGATTTAACTCGTGTTTCTGGGCTTGATGCTTGTGAGATTATTGATTCACATGGGGGCCAGAAGAAGGAATGTGCTACTCCTGTCAATGTTCTAAAAATAATAACCTCAAGAACTGAGTTTGCTGTTGAGAGTAGATAGATTGAAACAGCATCAAGTGCAAGACCTAACGAAAGAAGGAGGCCATTGTTGAATCTACCAAGTAGTAATCCTACAAAAAGTGGAATAAACATGTAAGGAATAAAGTTTGAAAATCCAATTATTCCCAGATCAAAATACGACGCCCCTATGACTTGAGAGAATACTGGAACTATTGGATTGTGCATACCATAGGAAAAACCGACAATTAGTGCGGTGATGTAGACAAGAACTACACGCTTGTTCATCTTACTTGTATGCAGCAACCATGATTGCACCTCCCATCATGGCCTTTTCAAATTCTACCCTAGGGAATTTGTCATGTAGCAATGACTCCAACTTTTTGTTCTCTGGCCATAACCTGTAGGTTCCATAAAGGGCAACAAATTTGAGCCCAAGTCTCCCTCCTGCAATCATGGCTAGAATGGGCAGCATCGACCTAAGATAAAATGAGACGCCTGCCCTAATCAGGGGGTTATCTGGCTTGCCCAGGTCTACTATCACGAGCCTTCCGCCCTTCTTTAGAACTCGATGTATTTCTGCTATAGCAGTTCTCAAACTTATTGCATCACGCAGTGAATATCCACACAGAACAGCGTCAAATGTTTCGTCTCGAAAAGGTATGTGCTCAAAGACTCCACACGCTACCACAGGTGCCTTTGCAAATAATCTACTTGTGTTTTTGAGCATGGGCCTTAGTGGGTCATATAGTGTGATTTGCAGAACATCTCCGCAAATTCTTGACGCAGTTTTTGACATGTTGCCAAAACCAGAACCTGCATCAAGCACGGTTTCACCTTGTTTCACCCTTCCTTGAATTCCTCTCTGACGAAATTCAGAGTCTCTGCCAAGCGAGATGAAAGAATTAACCTTATCGTATACTGGAATTATTTTTTCCAGAACATCTAGGACCTCACACCAATAGCTTCCAAGACCCACACAAAACTTGGAACTAGTGCATATTATATGTCAATCAGAGTTTCATCTCTGATATCACAGATGTGATCCCTTCCTGATAGGTAGGATATACAAAATCACAGATTTTTGATATTTTTGAGTTTGATGCCCTAGCTGAGGTAGTAAGCAAGTTTACAAAGTCGGAACCTAGCATAGCCTTGGCAACAAGTACTGGAATAGATCCAGGGGACTTTACCCCCAGCTTCGCGCAAACAAATTTTACAAATTCTTCGAATACAACTGGCTTTGAATCAGTAACAATAAAGGACTGATTTGTTGCATTCTTTTCTGCAATGGATACTAAAGCGGAGACTGCATCATCAACGTGAACGAAGCTTCTGTAATATTTACCGGATCCAGGCATCCTAAGCGAGCCTTTCTTGAGTCTAGCTACCATCATTGATTTGAACCAACCTCCATTTCCATAGACATCTCCTAGGTACGCAACAGTAAGAGGAATTCCTTGTTGTTTGCAACCATCCTCGAGGAACTTTTGAGCCTCGAGGCGTATCTTTGCATAATCCGTATTTGGATTTAATGGAAGGTTCTCATCAATTGTATTGTCTTGTGGATTTCCGAAAGCGCCCAGCCCTGAAACATGAATGAAGAATTTTGCCTTGTCTTTTATAACACTAAACAAGTTTACAGTGCCATCATAGTTTATTCTTCTTTGTATCTTCTTATCTTTTTCACCGGGCCATGCTGCAGCAAGATGATACACAACATCGTATTCATCAGAAAAGACAAAGTCTGGATATGCCAGATCTCCTCTAACGCTCTTAACTTGGGGATTTAGAATCTCTCCTGACCTAACAAGACATGTAACTGACGCCCCTAACCTCACTAGTCTTTCAACCAATCTTGAACCGATAAACCCCGTACCGCCAGTCACAAGAACCTTCAACAGATTGAAGATGGTTTTCTGGCATAAAGGGATTATCTTGGATAAAACTTGAATTAAAATTCAGCGGAACAAATAACAATTACTATACTGATTAATCACAAGCCTTCTATGGAATATGGCCTCTACAGTTATGGATGTATCTGTGTATCGTAGAACTTTATTATCATAGTGAAAATAATGACTTGTGCGTTCAGTGAAATTCTACGCGTTCCTTTTTAATAACTAAAACTAAATATACATTAAGGCAAGCGGGATGATCTCTTGTCAGGAATCTAATCCGGACATTATGTGAACCTGTTTGCCTGACATCTTAACAGATAGAAAATTGTGTTGTCCTTTCAGAGTCATTTTTGCAACTTAAAAGCAAGACAAACTCCAATTACAGCTGAACCAATACCAAGAACTATACTGATTGGAATGAAAGACGTTAACTCAGGATAACCATTGTAGAATCCATATGGAGCAAAATAGAACGGCAGACCTACGCCTAGAAACACAGCAATTCCAAAAAATATGATCGATAATTTTTTCATGGCCACCACTTCCTGGAGAAAACCAAAATCATGTTCTTTAGCCTCTTGGTTCATAATGGCAATCACAGTTGCATCCTTTCTTGCAATTAATTCTGTTACAATCTTCACAGCGTTTTCGTCTATAGTAACTCAATTCTTTCACCAACCCATATCCTTGGACTTTAGTTCTGCCTCTCTATCAGCTTAAAAAATTCCATTAACAAAGCAACTATTGGTGACTAGCTCCCTATAATGACTTTACACACTCTAATTCGAGTATGAAAAAGCGATCACATGCATCTTATGTAGCAGCAGGCAAGAAAGGTGCAAGAAATAGAAAAAGACGCGGTAACTAAAGGATCTTATTATAAAGAAACCAGCTAGATTCTGAGCATGAATCTTAGCGATAGTAATTTCTTGCTTACTTTTCAGGTCTTGAAGTTTAACCCAGAGTGAAATTAAGATCTTCGCCAAAAATTAAATCTGACGCGTTGTTTTGATGATTTAATGCATTCATGTCCCAAATGTAAGTCTAAGATTGATGTTCAGAGGATCTTCAATCAAAAGATTCTTTTCAGCTGTTCTAATTGCAAAATTGAAGATGTTATG
>VBPL01000054.1 GCA_005877205.1 Nitrososphaerota archaeon | reverse complement strand
TCTTCTTGTATCACTTCTTACACTTATTCTTGCGCCATAAATTATATTCCAAATAATAAGGTTGTAGCTCCTGCAAATACATTGACAAACTTGGGACAATCGATGCCTGGTTTATTATACACGACCAAACCATATCATGTCAAGCTCATTACTTCAAGAGGAAATACCAACGAGTTTGACGTAAATTCTGTAGGTACAGCTCCATTAAATATACAATTACTGGCCTTACCAGCTGCGGTTTCTAATGGATTGAAAACGGAGTTGACGATGACAGTAACCAACAATAGCACAGGTACAGTGACCAACATAACACCGTCTTTATCTGCCCCATCAGGAACTGCTACATGTGTGGCAGGGCCGGCAAGCACGGCAAGCTATAATACTTTGGTACCTGGCAGTACGGCAATCTTCAAATGGGACGTGACAGTAACAGGAACGACCGAGGGTCAGACTTGCACGTATACTGCATCACTTCAAAATGGATATGCTAATAATAATGCACAGACAACAATAACTTTAACTCAAGTAACTTTTGTACAAGCTTCGACCACAACGCCATTAAATATCAAATTGTATTCCTTACCAGGAAACGTGTTAAGTGGAAACACTGCGCAACTTGTTATGGTAGTAAATAATAATAGCACAGGCACTGTGGGTACAGTTGCAAGTCCTATTGTACCGGTTTTATCTAGCCCATCGGGCTCTGCTACGTGTACGGCAGGTTCTGCAAGCCCTGCAAATTATAAGAACCTGGCTCCTGGCAATACAGTGACCTTCAAGTGGGATGTTACAACAAACGGCGCTAATACTCAATCTTGCACGTATACTGCGTCACTTGCGTCTCCATACAATGGTTATAGTACACCACAAGCACAATTTACCGTTGCAGCAGTGATATTTGCCCAAACTACTTTGGCTCAAAACACAGGAATTTTGACACTTAACTATACCACTTTCCGATGGACCCAAGATGGTTCTACATGGAACACTGGATGGACCTTTTCAGCTGCTTCAAATACCGTGATAAGAGTAAATATGACTAACAACAACGCTACTGGCGATTTTTACATCGATGCCAATACACAAATTTATTTCTCCAGAACTTCCGCATCAAACACTGGGCAATGGTTCATCGCAAATAAAACTACTTCTTCCCCTTTTGCTCTTCAAAAATATACATGTGGTGGTCCAAACAATTGGTGTCAAGTAATACCTGCTGGGAAAACAGTTCCTGTATACTTTGGAGCTAAAACTAAGCAAACTACCACCTTAACTTCTTTAGGTCAAGGTGATAATTACTTTACCATTATGCTTCTCTATGGAAAATTTGCGACTACTCAGAGTGGATCTGGAACGCCGTATGGTCAAAGTGTTCCTGTCATTGCACTTGAAGGCACATAGTTATAACGAAGTCTTATTCTAGATATACATCGTTTCAGATTGTAGGATATACCTTCAAAGATGCACCAAAATGCAAGCCTCTTTCTTGAATATGAATATTTTTATGGGCAAAAACCTGAGTTTCAAGTTGTAATTTTAGGATACATACATATCTTCTTTATATAAAAAAGACCATTTTTGGTAATGACAGCTGACCCTAGTCAGAGCGATGACAACCTAGCTGCCGCAGTAAAGGCCATGGAAGACCTCGTAGACGAGGCAGTTCAGGTATATGAACTAGACAAGGAAAAAGTCAATGTTACAGATGATCTTTACAATTCTCTTAAAATATTAACAGGGTATCTTGGTTTTACTGTAGATTTACCAAATGAGCTTCTCAATCTTCCGCCACAAAGTAGAGCGATACTTGTACCGTCATTAGACATTATAATTATAAAACCCAACTATAAATCCGAACAAAAACGGCTTGACCAGTTTACACTTGATGAAATATCAAACGTTTTACGCTATTCCATTCCAATGATTATCAACATGGCAAGAACTGATAGAATGATAAAGAGCAAGAAGATAGCCTTCTTGAAAGAAGGAACCAAGAAACTTAAACGACTTCCAGGAACCAGCGTAGATGACTCCATGGTAACTGATACCATGCGCATGGAGAAGGTTTAGATAACATGCAAGAAAGAGAGTTAGTCAAATTCAATACTGTATCCGAGCTTCAATTAGCATTAAAAAAAGAACTAGATTCCATGCAAAAGAAATCCGATGAATATTCAAAATTAATTGGAGAAAAGCTAAGGAGTCAGCAAACTGCAAATTCTGCAGAGTTTGACGAACTAAAGGCAGCACTTGAAGGACCAAAGGATCCCAAGAAAAAGCCAGCAAAGAAAAAAGAATCTACCCAGTGGAAGCAAATAGAATCTGTTCAAATCTATGACGGTATTAGTATGAAGGGAGAACTTGAGATATATTTCCAGACTTTAGAAGAATTAAAGGCAAAGGTCGAAAAATTAAAGAAGATTGTTGATTCAGTTGACAAGCTTATCACGCAAGGACTAAAGAAAGAACTGGGTGGCCTTGGAATGATGAGTGGAGACCTCTCATTTCGAATAGCTTTTATCGGAAGTGCTCAAGCAAAGTCAAGATTTGCTTACAAGTCGATCTTTGATCTTGAGGCGGAGGATCCTATTGAGATTAAAATTTAACATTTCCATGGCTAAATTGATAGAAAAATCACATAGTTTGATATCTATACATGAGATGCATTACACCTCAAGATCATCAACTATACAGTATCGATCAAAACTAATAGACTTGACACCAATATATTCTAGTAGTCCAAAGGAAAGGTCCTAAATAGAAATGAAAGACGAAGAGACCCAAATTACAATATTTGACAATTCCGATTCCACCCTGACTGAACACAGGTTGACTCTTGATAAGTTAAGAGAGGATCTCTCCAAATTTGGTCTTACTTCAAATCAAGCCAAAGTCTACATCTTTCTTGGCAAATATGGCTCAAAGACTGCTCCTGAAGTTTGTAAGGCGTTAAAGTTACCAAGAACCGAAACTTATCACTTACTGACAACTCTACAAAACAAAGGAATAGTATCGGCAACTTTCCAACACCCAATAAGATTTTCTGCGTTGCCGTTAGACAAGGCAGTATGGGTCTTGGTAAATTCTGAAAAAGAACGAGTAAATACTTTAGAAAGACAAGAAAAATCAATAGTAGAGTTATGGAATACAATTCCAGAATTTACGACAACGACTGAATCAAAAGAAAATAAATTCCAGATGCTTCAAGGAACAAATCAGGTAAACAGCAAGATAAGAGAGATGATAAACAGCACAGAGTCAGAATTCATTGTTCTGGGTTCAGAGAAAGATTATCTAAAGTTTTATCATTCTGACTTTTTTGAGCCTATATCCAAATCTAAAATAGAATACAAGTTTCTTACGTCATCATCTGACAAGTCTATTTACATCTTTGATGAAATTGATAGAAATAAAGTCAAAAAAATACCCAAGGATATAAGAGATAATCTTTGTTTTTTGCTAAAAGATGACGAAGAGATATTGTTCTTTATAAAAAACGCAACCCAAACTTCTGAAGTTACTGCAATATGGACTGATTCAGAATCTATGATCTATTCCATGAAGATTCTTTTTGAATCCTTGTGGGCTAAATCAAAGAATATTCATCTATAGTCTTAAGGTACTAATCTAGGATGCATTACCTGAATCCCAGATTCACTTATCCTTATGGGCAGGATCTGCTCGCTGTGTTTGATTCCACGCATCTTTATGACTTGAATGGCACGCTCCATTGTGTCTTCTCTCCGTATGTGATGAAGTAAGATAATTCCGGATGCCACATACCATTCTGTTGGAATCTTTTGTGTTTCCCCCATTTCGGAAATCATAATAGAGGTACAGCCCTGAGATTCAAGGGCGTGAACCATTCCCTGTAAACCTTGTCTTGCATAGAATTTGTTAGTATATTGCATGGCAAGGACAGATAATGAATCAATAACAACTCTTTTTGCCTCTATCCTTTTAATGCTGCTGAGAATTAGCTGGGATAAATGCATGAATGGCAAGGTCTCTCCGCGGTATAGCGATTCATCTAACGCAACAAAACCCTCTTCCATCTTGAACGGTCTTGCGTCTATGATAATCATTTTTCCTTCATCGATTAATTTTTGAATGTCCCATCCATATGAAACAAAATTATTTCGTATCGATATGGGACTTTCTGACAGTGTAACAAAAACTCCTGATTCATCAAAGTCTCTCGCTCCATGAAATAGAAACTGCATTCCCAGTGTAGTCTTGCCACTACCTGGCGAGCCAGATAGAATAAGGTTCATTCCAGCTCTAAACCCACCAGATATTACAGAATCAAATCCTGGAATGCCAGTTCTCACTTTCGGAGATAGAGACATATAAAAAATCTCGTAAAATATTATTTAAAGCCTAGTGACGATTTTGAAGTAACATTAAGATTTTTTTAGTCATTTTTCAAAATTACTACAATCGTATGAAGGTAACTATTTGTAAAACCTGCATACACTAACTGCGTTGAATAAAATTCTAGGCATAATAGGAGGAGGTCAATTAGGAATGATGCTAACTGAAGCTGCTAAACAGATGCCTGAACACATTTCTGAAGTAATAGTACTAGATCCTAATGTAAACTGCCCCGCGGCAAAAGCTGGGGCAAAACAAATTGTAGGAAACTTTTCAGACAAGAATGCAATCGTGGAACTTTCTTTGCAATCAGATATTATAACTTATGAGATAGAATCTGGGGATGCTGACGCATTAATGTCAATAAAAGAACCCATAACGATAAATCCTTCACCAGAAATCCTTAGGATAGTTCAAGATAAATATCTACAAAAAAAATTCCTTGACGAAAACAAGATACCTGTCACCGATTTTGTTCCAATTTCTTCAGAGCCAGATCTTGAACAAAAGATTCTCCAATTTGGATATCCTGCGATGCTTAAGCTAAGACGCGGTGCATATGATGGAAGGGGAAATTACAAAATTGAAGTTCCTGGACAAATCGCGCAGGGCTATTCCAGATTTGGTAGCAATCCAGTATTTCTTGAGAAACATGTAGACTTTCTGTGTGAAATATCGGTCATTGGTGCCAGAAGCACTAAGGGCGAAATAGCTGTCTATTCCCCAGTAGAAAACATACATGAAGAAAACATACTTAGGATGAGCATAGCTCCAGCAAGGATTACCAAAAGAGTTTCTGAGCAGGCTGAGCAAATAGCAAGAAAGGTAATGAATGCATTTCAAGGCTCGGGGGTTTTTGGAATTGAAATGTTTGTGACTCATGATGAAAGAGTGCTAGTCAATGAAATTGCTCCAAGAGTACACAACTCTGGTCATCATACGTTACAATCTAGTGCAACGTCGCAATTCGAACAACATCTAAGGGCCATCTTAGGTTTAAAGCTAGGAAAAACTGATCTCTTGCATTATGCAGTAATGAGCAACATTCTTGGCCCAAAAGATCTAAAAGGCCGATGCGAGTCAGTCAACCTAGAACAGACAGAAGGTGTATATCTAAAATGGTACAAGAAAGATGAAATTAAACCATTGAGAAAAATGGGGCACTTTAACGTAGTAGACATTAATGATACTAGAAAAATTGACAGTCTCATATCAAGATCAGACGAAATAAGAAAATCAATATCATTTACGATGGAAAGGTAAAGTTTCGAGCAATTAAAACAAAGGTCATTTCCATTTTTGGTAGGTCATACTTTTATGAATGTTAGGCATTAATTTACACAGGAAATTTAGCATGTCTATCTTTTATCGTTCTGGCAGGAGTAATGAAATATGGTAACAGAAAAAACTCGTGAAAAAACTCTAGAACAGATTTTTTCAGAGAAACTTGCAGCTGCCCAAAAAAGAGACAAGCCTGTAGTAAAAGATAGAAAAGATGTATTCTCCGGGGAACGATTGAATTTAGTCAGGGAAAGTTCCGATTACACAAAGTATCTAAATGAATTGGTTATCAGAGCAGCAAAGGACAAAAAGCCGTCTCAACCAACTA
>VBPL01000003.1 GCA_005877205.1 Nitrososphaerota archaeon | reverse complement strand
TGCAATTTTTTGATATACTTCTTCTTGGTTTTGCATGGTAATTTCATGGACCTCTTTATTTTTGAGAAGGGCCTCAATTGTTTTGAGTGTATACTTGTAACCTATTACTACATCTGAATTTAGTATGATTTCTTTTACGATATCACTTATGTATCTTGGAGAACCCGGTCCCACACCTACTGCAAAAACTTTGCCCATGGAAAGCGTTTTGTAAAGTTCAATATAATTCACAAAATTTTATTCCCTTTTTTACCATACATCGTCCACTTCATCAAGTTCTTTGAACTCTTCAAGTGGTTTTTGTTTCATCGTCTTTAGCCTAGCTATGTCTCTGTCAAAGAACATGTCTATTGTCCAATCAAGAAAGATTCTAACTTTTTTGTCTAGCCGGGGTATCTTGGAGAGGTAAATCGTTTTCCAAAGCCACCAAGCTATAAAGCCGTGTAGATGAATCCCAAAAAGGCTTGCAATGGCGCTTCGCTTGCCTATTATAGCAAGCTGACCTTTTGGGATATACACGAATTTTCTCTTCTGTCCACCTCTTACAAGTGCATAGAGATTTTGTGCAGCAACTTCTGCCTCTGCTTCTGCACTCTGCGCTGTTGGTGCAAGCGGCCTATTTGTATTGGGATCAACAAGATAACAACAGTCTCCTATCGCAAAAACTTCTGTAAAGTCAACTGATTGGAGAAATTCGTTTATCACAATTCCACCTCTGTTTGTTTTGAAGACTGATTTTTTTATGATATCAGCTGGTGTCACACCAGCAGTCCAGATCAAAGTTCTTGTCTGTATTGCTCCAAGCGGGTTTTGATCTACTGGTTCTTTTGTGGAACCAGGGACATCTTCTATTACTACTTCTCTGCCAGAAAAGCTAGCAAGTTTTGTGGAAACTCTAACTTCTATTCCACGCTGTCTTAGTTTTTCTAGAGCAAATTTGGCAAGCTTTTCGTTAAAGCCTGGTAGTATAGAAGGTAACGCTTCTAAAACTATCACTCTGATATCATTTCTTTGTATATGGGGATAGTATTTTCTTGCATCAAGCAAAAAGTCATTTAACTCTCCAGCAGTCTCTATTCCAGCAAAACCACCGCCGACTATTACAAATGTTAGCAAACTTTTTTTGAGAATCGGATCAGTCTCATTGTCTGCTTGTTCTAACATGTCAATTACTCTGTTTCGTAAAATGACTGCATCATTTAGCGTCTTCATGGAATAAGCCAACTGCTCCAAGTTATCCATTCCAAAGAAATTTGTCTGGCTTCCAAGTGCTAATACAAGATAATCATAATGTAACGAAATTCCTCGTTTCTCACTAGTTCCGCTAAGAATTACGGTCTTTCCATACGGGTCGATACTCTTGACCTCAGCTTCGTAAAACTTGGTCTTTTTCAGTAGAGTCCTAATCGGAATTACAATATGTCTTGTCTCAACGTTTCCTGATGCCACCTGTGGCAGCATCGGAGTAAAGAGAAAAAAGTTGTCCTCGCTTACTAGAGTTATCTGAATATTATCATCACGTACAAAATACGACTCTAGCTTCCTTACGCACTCTATACCTGCAAATCCTCCTCCCAAGATTAGAATCCGTTTGACTTCAGACATTGTACAGAACCTTCAATTATTGAACACACCTGAGGATAAAAATGTGGTATTAATTATCGCTGACAATTTGCCTACAAACAGCACATTTGGGCGAAAGATAAAATATGCAGGATTGAGCAAATAAAGCATGAAGAAAGAGTTCATAGTAGTACGAATAGATGCCTCACCAGATGGCACACCATACGTGATAGTTTCTCTATCCTTATCCAAGGATTTTAGAGAGCAGCAAAGTACTCCAATGTCCCCATTTGGAACAGGTGGTGTGATGGGCTTTACAAACATGGATGATATGGTAAAAAACCTAAACAAAATGTTGTCAGGAGGCATGGGACAGCCCGGAGCAGTTACTTCAATCAAACTAGACATGCACGAATACAAAGAGATGAACCTTGCAGTAGGAGACAAGGTCTATTTAGAAATAACAAAATCAGAGTCTCTAGGCGTTTAAACTTCTATTCTATCAATAATTTATCTTTAGATTTGTCGAGAAATCTCTCCACGTAAAATTTCGTATGCTCTTGCAGCATCCCTTTCGTGGAGAACTATCACAATATTGTCCTGTCCGAAAAACGCATTAACGAGCTCGATTCCGTTATTGTGCAGGATCTCAGACACATATGATACCACATCAGAACTATTCTGAGATTCGGGAATCTGAACACTTATCTTTGCAAGCCCAGTTTGGAGAAAGTTCTTGTGTGACGAAAATGATTCAAGCAATTTTCGTACGTCACTGATATCCTCAGTCAAAAATCGAAAGGAATCTGTCAGTCGGAAAAATTCGTAATCTGGATCAATTCGCGTGAATCCGTCCATCAAATCTACTGCGTCTTTCATCGCAAAATCATCTGAAGAAAACTTGATGTCTACTATTCCATCTGTCAAAGAAAGTCTTGCATTCTTTAGAACTGGTTCGTTTTGCACATCTTCCTTTTCCTCAAACGAGTCTGCGTATCTTTTAATGGCAACCACTATTGTATTGAGATTTACAGGTCCTCCAATCTGTGCTTCAACGTCTTTCTGTATCTTTACAGCAAGCGCGGTATAGTTTATCAAATCCATCTTGATACAATCGTAAATTGACCTGTTTCTTGTGATAATCTCCCTTACTGAATCCGGGACTGAAATGTTCGATGCCTTCATAATAGAATTAATCATACTGTCAGGTATATTAGCCTATGTAAGAATTCTATATAAATGCACATAAAACTTATATAATGTCAATACCATTACATTCTATAGGTGAATATGACACATGATGGAATTCAACGAATTTGACAGTCTCCTCCGAAGGATGATGCGACCATTCAAGGAACTAGACGAAATGTGGGACGAAATGAAAACTTCAGGCAACGTCCAGACCTTTGGTCCCTATTACTACGGATATTCTATGACCGTAGGACCAGATGGCAAACCTGTGGTTAAGGAATACGGCAACGTTCGACCAGGTCTACTTCCAACAGCAGAATCAAGAGAGCCATTAGTAGATGTCATTGTTGATGACAAAGAGAAGGTTCTGAAGTTGGTTGCAGAGATGCCTGGTGTAGAAAAGAAAGACATCAAGATAGAGGTAATAGACAGAACCATCAACATCGATGCAGAACGCGGTGACAGAAAGTATCACACAAAGGTACCGATAAAGCACAAGGTCGATGAGGATTCTGTCAAGGCAACATATGCAAATGGAATTCTTGAAGTAAGCTTCAAGCTAAAAGAAGAGGATCGACCAAAAGGGAAAACGGTCGCGGTCGATTAAACCACTTTTATTTTTGAGGTGATTAAATTATGAGCGAAATTACATTAAAAATAACAGAGGCATCACAGCGTCACGTTGGAAAAGGCATTGCTGTAGTGGATCCTAAAGTTGTTCAAGAAGACGACTGGGAAACTGGGCAGATATTAGAACTAGTAGGAAACAGAAAAAGCCATGTAAAGTTATGGCTTGGTTCCACAGATCAATACGGTACAGGGACAATAAAGATCGACGGAATTACAAGACACAATATAGGAGCTGGAATCGGGGAGAAGATTTCAGTAAAGAGCGTTGATGCTGCAAAAGCAGACCAAGTTACAGTTTCTCCTATTGAAAAACTTGGTGCAGAAGGATTACAAGAATACATGCAAGCAAACTATTTTGGTCATGTATTAACAACAGGTGATACTCTGATAGTATCAACTCAATTAGGAGGGAAAACACAACTGGTAGTAACTAGCACAGCTCCATCTTCAAAACCAGTTATAGTAACAGAGCAAACTAAATTCAAACTGGGTTCGATGACCAAGGCAATTGATAATTCCATTCCAAGAATAACTTATGATGACTTGGGTGGTCTTAGAAACGAAGTACAAAAGATTCGTGAAATGGTAGAACTTCCTATGAGACATCCTGAATTATTTGAAAAGCTAGGAGTTGAAGCACCAAAAGGTGTATTGCTTTATGGACCTCCTGGAACCGGCAAAACGCTACTAGCAAAGGCGGTAGCGGGAGAGACCAATTCTCACTTTATCTCAATTAGCGGTCCTGAAATCATGGGTAAATTTTACGGCGAAAGCGAGGAACGACTCCGTGATATATTCAAACAAGCCGAAGAAAATGCTCCAAGCATAATATTCATAGATGAAATTGATTCGATTGCTCCAAAGCGAGAAGAAGTAACTGGAGAGGTAGAAAAGAGAGTAGTATCGCAGTTACTAACTTTAATGGATGGTATGAAATCAAGAGGCAAAGTAGTTGTCATTGCTGCCACTAACAGACCTGATTCTTTAGATCCAGCGATAAGAAGACCAGGTAGATTTGATAGAGAAATCGAGATTGGAATACCTGATGAACAAGGAAGAAAAGAAATCTTAGACATTCACACTCGTGGGATGCCAATAGATGCGAAGGTAGACTTGGACAAGATTGCAAAAGTAACTCATGGATTTGTGGGTGCAGATTTGGAGATATTAGCGAAAGAAGCTGCCATGAGATCATTACGAAAAATCTTGCCAGACTTAGATCTAGAAGAAGAAAAAATTCCAAACGAGATACTGCAAAAAATTATAATCACTGATGAGGATTTCAAAGAAGCACTCAAAGAAGTGCGACCATCAGCACTAAGAGAAGTCCTAGTTCAAGTACCCAATGTTACATGGGAAGATGTTGGTGGATTGGAACCATTAAAAGAAGAACTTCACGAAGCAGTAGAATGGCCCCTAAAACACAAAGAGGCATTTGAACACACCGATGTTAAAGCACCAAAAGGAGTCTTACTATATGGTCCACCTGGAACCGGAAAGACATTGATTGCAAAGGCCTTAGCTCATACAACAGAATCTAACTTTATCAGCATAAAAGGACCGGAATTGCTCTCAAAATGGGTTGGAGAATCAGAGAAGGGAGTACGCGAAGTCTTCAGGAAAGCTCGTCAAGCTGCTCCATGTATAATATTCCTAGATGAAATAGATGCGCTTGTTCCAAGCAGGAGCTCATCTAGTTCTGATTCGCATGTAACAGACAGAGTTGTTTCACAACTATTAACTGAGATTGATGGACTCGAAGAATTACACGGTGTATTAATAATTGGGGCTACCAACAGGGTGGATCTAGTAGACAATGCATTACTACGACCAGGAAGATTTGACAGAATACTTGAGGTTCCTCTTCCCGATGCCAAAGGACGTGAACACATATTCAAGATACATACCAAAAAGAAGCCGCTTGCAGACAGCATAGACTTTGTAAGACTTGTCGAATTAACTGATGGATTCAGTGGAGCAGAAATAGAAGGAGTATGCAACAGAGCTGCAATGAGTGCTATACGAAGATACGTCAATAACAAAGAAAAATCTGTAAAATCGATTAAAATAACTCAAGAAGATTTCGAGAACGCAATAGAAAAGATACGACCAGGAAAGGTCAAACCAAGACAAGCTTTGACACCATAACTTATATGATAAATTGAGTAATAATTAATGACGGCAAGAGAAGCAATACTTTATCAAAAGTTACCTAATGACAAGGTTAGATGCACAGCATGTGCTAGATACTGTGAAATAGGAAAAGACCAAGTGGGACTTTGCGGTATAAGAGCAAACAACAACGGCAAGCTAGATCTACTAGTCTATGGAAAAGTGATAACTGGTCATGTTGATCCTATAGAAAAAAAACCTGTAACGCATTACCGACCAGGCACCAGCATATTTTCTATTGCAACGACTGGCTGCAACTGGCTTTGCAAATATTGCCAAAATTATGATATCAGTCAAAGAAGAAAAGTAGAGGGAACTGATATGACTCCAGAAGAAGTGGTAAGTCTTGCCAAGAGATCTGGCTCTGATGGAATTGCCTACACGTACAACCAACCTTCAATATTTATCGAGTTTGCTAGAGACTGCGGAGTTGTCGCAAGAAAAAATGGAATGTTCAACATCTTTGTCTCAAACGGATATGATACACCCGAAACAGTCAAGATGATGGATGAGTTTCTTGACTGTATAACTGTAGATTTTAAAGGAAGTGCCGAGCCTCAATTTACCAGAAGATACATAGGGGTTCCCGATCCACAACCAATTTTTGATACCCTAAAAGAAATCCGAGACAAAACAAAGATTCATGTTGAAATCACTGACTTGATTGTCCCCGAAGTAGGTGATAACTTGGAATATGCAAGAAAACTCAGCAAGTTTGTTTATGACGAATTTGGACCAGACATGCCAATTCACTTCCTAAGGTTTCACCCAGACTACAAAATGATGGAGTTTGAGTCAACACCGATTAAAACACTTGAGAAACACTACGAGATAGCCAAAGAAGAGGGACTCAATTACGCTTATGTGGGCAACGTACCTGGTCATCCTCTTGAACACACGTATTGTCCTGAGTGCAAAAAAATAGTTGTAAAAAGATACGGCTTTGATATTCAAGGTTGGTATCTTGATAATAACAATAACTGCAAGTTCTGTGGTAACATAATTTCCATTACAGGTAAACTTGCCGAAAACTACAAGCAAAACAGATTCCAGTTTGTCTTTTAGATTGCTATTGCACGCACTGGCGAACCAGTAGCACCTTTGAGCTTAAGTGGTAATACCACCAGCTTGAACCTCGTATCATGAATTTCCTCTAGATTACATAAATTCTCCAAAATTAAAATTCCCCTCTTTAAAAGAATATGATGAGCTGAAAATTTTGAATCTCTACCTAAATCGATACTTGGGGAATCTATGCCAACTAGATTCACTCTTTTTTGTGATAAATATTTAGCTGCACCCAGTGAAAGACCAGGGTTCTTTGCAAAGTAGTCTTTCTTGGAAAGATTTTTCCACCAACCCGTTGCAAAGATCACACTTGTACCAGCTTTTATTTTTCCATTTTTCCTTTCAAACTCTAAAATGTCTTTACTGGTTATAGGTTCGTTTGCTTTTTTTCTAATTTTACAAAGTGTCACATCAGTAACCAATCGTTTCAGAGGAACCTTGTCTATCTTAAGACCATGGTCTATGAAGTGAATGGGAGCATCAAGGTGAGTACCAGAGTGAGAACTTAGGAAGACAAGCTCCAAATTGTATCCATCAACATTTTTGTTAGCCCATGGGAAGAATTTTGGCCTTGGGGATCCTGGAAAAGTCGGGAGTTTGTCAGAGATCTCAAGAGTCAGATCTATTGGATCCACCAAATTAGTTATCAGAGCTGATAATTCAATTTTGATATTTGTAATCAAAGGTTAAATATTGAGCACCTAGAATTACCTCATGCCTACCACTTACATTTTGATAAATTCTGATTTGGGCTCTGACACGGAGATTATTCAGAAGATCAAAGAGATGCTGAACAAGGAAAGTGGGGTAAAGTACGAAGTCCAAGGAGTATATGGCGTTTATGATATCATAGTCAAGATAACTGCCGGTTCGATGGACAATCTAAGAAGTATCATTACTAATAAAATTCGTAAAATCGACAAGGTTTACTCGACCTTGACCATGATGGTAATAGAGGAACAGGAAAAGTAACTAACTCTGCTTTATAGCATCAATTACCCTAAGAATTTCAGATTCTGTATTAAAAAAGTGCGGCGAGGCTCTGACTACTTTCTTGGAAAAGATTTCTCTTACTGCAAGTATCATGTTGTTTTTCTCTAGCTTTTTAGCGAGGAAATTGGCGTCTTGATTTGCAGCTGAGAAAGAGACAATGCTTGTCCTGTTATCCTCTTCTTTAGGACCATAAAGAACGGTTCCTGAAATCTTGGATAGTTCTTGTCGCATAAGACTTGCAAGCTTGATATTCTTTTTTCTTATCATCCCCATACCTATTTTGAGTAGGTATTCCACAGAGAGTTCAAGGCCTGCAACGCCAGGCCAGTTACGGAATCCTGCTTGGAATCTCGCAGGGATATCTTTGTACACTAGCTTGTTTTCGTGAAAGATTGCAGATTCGCCTCCAACTTGCAGAGGTTCTAACATCTCGCTTGAATCCTTTCTGCAAAAGAAGATGCCCATTCCCATTGGCCCACACAACCATTTTGAGCCATTAAACGACATGAAATTACACTTTATCTTGTTCACATCTACATCACTGATGCATCCTACCGTTTGAGCGGCATCTACAAAATATAGAATGTTCTTTTCCACAAGAATTTTTCCTATCTCCTCTACTGGAAGAATTGTACCTGTGTTAAACAAAGCATGACTTAGTACAACAAGACCTGTGTTTGCATCTATCACTTTACTCAAGGATTCAAGCTCAAAATAACCAGTATCATCAACCATGAGATTTCTTAACTTTGTCTTCTGCCCTGCTCTAACCCACGGATAGTGATTTGCCGGATGTTCATGGTTTGATCCACGGATTATAATATTTGATCTTGGATTCAACTTGAGGCCATTTGCAACAAAGTTTATTCCATCAGTTGTGCTTTGTGTGAGAATTACTTCTTCGGGCTTGCATTTGATTAGTTTGGCAATCAACTCTCTCAAATTAGCGAGTCTTTCTCTTACGTAACTGTCTGCAGACTCTGAATCAGGACCAACCTCATTGTATCTTACAAGAAAATCATTCATGGCCTGAATGCTTTTTTTAGGCATCCTAGATGTAGACGCGTTATTTAGGTAGATCCTGTCCTTGTATGGAAAATCTTGAGAAAAATCATCATCCAAATTCATTTTAATCTAAATAGTTTCATTATGCAAACTGGTTATAATTTTTGGTTATTGCAGTACTATACAAGACTACACATAAAGAACCAAAGTGCATCAATTATTCTTTATGAAACGAATAGGATCAATCTACAAGATATATGAAGAACTTTGAATTGGCATGCTAGCAACTAGTTCGATGCGCTTGATTAATTCATCTAGAGGTAGCTTTTTGTCAAAACAGTGGTTTACTCCCCTTTTTAGCAGTTCAGCTTGTTCATGTGGCTTTAGATCCATAGCAGTAAGAACAATCAACCTTAGATCATTAGTTTTGTTAAGTTCATCGAGTTCGTCTAAAACAGAAAAGCCATTGAATCCTGTCATAAGCAAATCCAACAAAACCAGATCAAACTTTTGTCTTAAAATTAATTCTATACCCTCTTTGCCATTATTCGCAACAGTACATTCATGACCGCTTATCTTGAAATACAGTGAATACATATCAGATATTGGTTTGTTATCGTCAATAAGTAAAATTCTCACAAACGATTATACCTCGTAATCCTGTCTTTTTCCATGCCATCAGCCTTTTTTACAAGATTAATATCAAGAATTAATTTGATGCTTGAATTGGAATATTGCCTTAAAACCGTGGTCATGTTGTTACTTGTCAGGACATAGCACTTAACAGATGTGGAATTTCACTTGAAAGTAAAGTTCCATTTTGGAAAAATCTGAAAGAGACGTACGCCTTCACGGTCTTTGGATAAAGATTCAAAAACTATAAACCATGTTTAAAAATCATATTAATGCTAACAGCGACTTGTCTAATCTAAAGCTTGAAAAACTTCTTGAACAAAAGCGACTTAACTCCATTCTGTATGATGATCCTTTTCTGAAGGCAGGATTCATTTCAAAGCTAGTTCAAGATGCAGAAATTGACATCTTGTATCTTGACCTTGACTTGTTGTATAGTGGATACACAGTCTCAGACGCGTTGCCTTTGAAAACGAACGTATTTTTGTTTCAACCCACTGTAGAGAATCTAGGCATAGTACTGACAGAAATCCTAGTCAAGGCAAGTCTCTCACAGACGATAATTATCGTGGATTCACTAAATGGGCTTTATAATATTTTAAACCAAAAAAAGGAAGTTGGCAAAATTGTAACCTCAATTATCATGTTACTTGCAAGTACAAGCCAGACTACTGATTCCTACGTAGTTATGGCTAGCATGGTACGATACAAAAAAGAAGAGGGATGGGTTCTGTCCCCAACTGGAAAACGGCTAATTGAAACAAAAAATAGCAAAAAGATTCTCCTTGAGTATGACAAGGAAGGCATAGTCTTGAATCTATTAGCTGATTCCAATAAAGTGGTGCTGTCTGCTGATTTGATTCCGCTCTAATCTAGCCTTTTTATTATATGGTATCCAAACTGTGTCTTTACAATATCTGAGACTTGGCCCTTTTGCAACACAAACGCTGCCCTTTCAAATTCTTGCACCATTACACCTCTTCCAAAAAAACCCAGATCTCCACCCCTCTTTTTTGAAGTATCAATAGAATATTCCTTAGCAAGATTTGCAAAACTTTCTCCCTTTGCTATTTTTGTTTTAAGCTCTTGTGCAACACTTAGTTTTTCAACTAGTATATGTGCACAATGAATTTTGTCTGCCATGTTTTCAAATCAAAGATAAATTATAAAAAAACGTCGATCACTCAAAGATCAACTGTGATTCTAAGATTTTAGAATCACAAGTTCGCAAATTAACAGTGTTATAAAATTCTTAAACGCCGTTATAACCAGTCCTTTTTGAGCAAGTTATATTAAGATCGTTCCGGAAATATTATTGAACATGCCAGTTGGAATTATTCCAGATATAGGCGAACAAATGTGTATAGGATGTGCACTCTGTGTAGAGATCTGTACATCACTAGGCCCAGACGTGTTAAGAGTAAAACCGGTAGAGGGCTGGAAGAGAGGTAAAGCATTTGTGTTTTATCCAGAAAGATGCATCTCAGACGGTGCATGCATAGGTGTTTGCCCCACAAAGGCAATCTTCTGGATGAGACCAATGGACTTTACTCCAGGACAACCAGTACCGTTATACAGGAACTCTGTATTCGTCAAAGGTTGGACTGAACTCATCGACTAGGTCCGACATCAACTTCTTTTTCTTATTATTTAAAATTCGTATTTCGTTTTCTAAATATATGGAATATTTGTACCATTAGTAATGAGTAAATCAGGTAATCTGTGGAGGAAAATACATGGCAAGGTAACAAAGAGGCCAACAAACTTTGGCTGGCTGATAAACGATAAACTGGCTGGAAGTGGTATGCCGACTACAGCCTCTGAACTAGATTGGGTACTAAAACAAGGTGTAAGGTCTATTATTACAATGACAGAAGAGCCTCTCCCTAAGTCATGGATAAAGGATGTGAAATACTTGCACATGCCTACGGAGGATCTCTCCGCACCTGATATGGAAAAAATTGATCAGGCCGTTGATTTTATTCACAAAAGAATTCAGAGCAACGAACCCGTCATGGTTCATTGTGCAGCTGGAATAGGAAGGACTGGGACTGTCTTAGCTTGTTATCTTGTCAAATACCAAAAAATGTCATTCAATGATGCGATAGAAAAAGTGCGAAAAGAACGACCCGGCTCCATTCAGTCAGAATCCCAGGAATTAGCAGTAAGCTTGTACTACAAGTTTGTTCACAAGTAACTACTCGGGTATTGATCTAGTTACCATCTTACCATTTTCTAGCTTGATGAAAAGGTATCTGTTGTCTTTGAAAATCAGTGTGATTTCATTCTCTTTTTCTGATTTGTCCTCAACCTCAAGCAGTTCCTGTCCTCTAATCCCATCGTATTTTGTCATACTGCTACTCTAATAATTCCATTTATATCCTATTTGGTAATTTCAATTTCAATTTCTTTTGATTGTGCTTTCTGATCAAATGGCTCCGCATAATCATGCTTAAACCAAGAAACGTAAACTTCAGCCCCGATCTTGTGTTTGCCTACTCCAAGATCCGATGCATTAAAGTTAAGTTTTTCATCAAAGTCAAGAAGCATCTCTTTTGCTTCGACTTGGTTTTTTGGAATAAATGGCTCAAAGTTCTTGGATATCTGTACCCATACCTTCTTCTCTGCCATTTGTGTAAGCTTGGAATTTCGTGTCCAGAAAAGTGCCACCTTCTTGTAGGTATCAAGCGGCTTGCCAATCTCGCGCTTTCTCAAACTACCAGAATAGAGCTTTATCCCATACCTTAGCTTGAACACATTATCATGGTTGTTGTAGGCTTTTTCCCAGTTTTTCTCATTGAAAGCCTCACGCAACGCTCCTGTTACGGAGAACCTGACGTTTACAGCAACATTTTCATCTACTTTGAATTTGTCTGCTGGTTTTTCTAACGAAACTCCACTTATTGTATTAGTCAACCATTCGTAATGATTTATATCCTCAATAAGTATTTTTTTGACTTACATGGATGTTCAGCTCAAAAAATCTTCTCCAAAAGAAATTCTTTTGGACATAAGAAAATCCGATATTAGCACGTTGTATATAGTACAACATGAGCTGCTCAAGGAATCCAGTGTAGAGTTTGCAGGAGTGGTACTGAAACACCCACTTGTTAGAGAATATGCGATGCGTGTGAATACCTCAAAAGGGAACCCAATGAAAGAAATTGAAAAGGCTACGAAGGCCGCCTTGGAATATTCTGATGAATTAAAGAAAGTAATTCATTCCAAGATTAAGGGTGTCTAAATGAAATTTTGTCCCAAGTGTGAAGCACGATTAAAGTTAGATAGTTCTGATTCTGAATTTGTATGCCACAAATGCGGATATAGTGAAAAAGGATCAAAGACTGCAAAACAGGTAAAGACAGAAAGCAGTTCTACCATAAATATACTAGATGAAGCAGAAAAAAAAGAAGCACTACCTGTCATTAAAATTGAGTGCACAAAATGTGGAAACAACGAAGCGGTTTGGTGGATGCTTCAAACAAGAAGTGCGGATGAGCCAACAACCCAATTTTACCGCTGTATCAAGTGCAGCTATACTTGGCGAAATTACGCATAAGGTTTAACTTGAACATGTTAGACATGTGAATAAGTTTGGTATTTTCTGCTAAAACCGGAGGTTCTGATGAATGGAAAGCTGTAATATCTGCTATATCGACCCTGGTTGAAGAAGCCACTTTCGAGGCCACAGGAGAGGGAATTGCCTTCAGAGGTATGGATCCTTCCCATGTTGCTTTAATTGATATTGCATGGCCAAACTCTGCATTTGAGAGATACGTATGTGATGAGGATGCCAAGTTTGGAGTAAGAATAGACGAGTTCTCCAAGCTAATCAAGAGAGCCGATAAAAAAGAAAGCATAGAGGTCAGCATCTCAGAAGATAATTTGCTGCTAGTTACAATTGGAAAAAACAAAAAGTACAAGATGCGATTGATAGAAAGTTCTGCAACAGATACTCCACTACCAAAAATTACCTACAACACAAAGATTGCAGTAACGTCCGCTGAATTTGACAAGATACTTGGAGATATACAAGTGGTCTCAGAATATCTTTCGATTACCTCCAGTTCCAACAAAGCAGAATTTTCGGGTAGAGGTGATTCTGGAGAAGCTATTGTAACACTTGAAAAAGGAATGCCTGAAATGCCTGAAATTGAAGTAAAAGAAGAAAGTACCGCAACTTATAGTCTAGAATATCTTAACAGCATTGTTAAGGCAGTAGGTACTGTTGCAGGAACAGTAGCGTGCGAATATTCAACCAAGATGCCAATGAGACTAGAATTTAAGGTCGCAAACGTGGGTAGAATTCATTTCTATTTGGCTCCAAGAGTAGAAAGTTAAAAGCATTTAAGGATAATATAGACAGGTTATACTGAATTGAAACTAGTTTTAAAGTTTGGCGGAACATCCATTTCTTCACCTTCAAACATCCGTCATGTTGCAAGTCTAATAAAATCAATTTCAAAAGAACATAAGATCATCCCAGTATTTTCTGCAATAAGTGGAGTTACAGACGAACTGATTAGAATAACAAATCTAATTCAAAATAGAAACAAGGAAGGGGCCAATTCATTGGCAAAAAAAATTATCAAAATGCATGTAGATATATCGACGCAGTGCGCCAAAAATCCAAAAATACGAAAAGATCTAGCAAACAAGATGAAAACTGACCTTGATGAGCTTGAGGATCTATTACATGGAATGCTCTTACTTGGAGAGGTAACTCCCAAGTCCTCTGACTATCTGATATCATTTGGTGAGAGATTATCTATCAATCTAGTCGCTTACGCGTTAAATGATATGGGAATCAAGGCGGTTCCACTAACTGGAAAAGATGTGGGAATAGTAACAGACTCTAACTTTGGCGAAGCAAAGCCACTTATGGACACCACAAGACTACACGTTTCTCATATTATTGAAAACCTCCTACAAAAAAAAACAATGCCCGTTATTGGTGGCTTTGCTGGCGCAGACCAGCACGGTAACATAACAACATTTGGAAGGGGAGGTTCCGACTACACCGCGACAATAGTTGCTTCAAGCATAAAAGCTGAGGAAGTATGGTTGATGAGTGATGTAGAAGGCTTGATGACTACAGATCCAAAGATTGTAAAAAATGCAAAACTGATCAAAGAAGTATCTTATGTTGAAGCAATGGAAATGGCTCTTTTTGGAGCAAAATACATTCATCCTCGAGCTCTTGAACCACTAGTTGCAAAAAAAATTCCTCTTAGAATACGAAATACATTTAACATGAAGAATCCCGGAACGCGCGTAACTGCCACACCACAAATCGATACCCAAAAGACGGTCAAGTGCGTCAGTACGATAAGACATACAGGATTAATTGATGTTAGAGGAGGAAGCATGGTAGGAGCACCTGGTACTGCAGCTACAATATTCTCCGTTCTTGCAAAAGCTGGCGTTAACATAATGATGATCTCCCAGAGTCCTTCCGAGTCCAGCATTTCGGTCATTGTAAAAAAGAACGATTTAGACAAGGCAGTAAATACACTTGAAATGAACTTGCTTGGCAAGATAATCAAAAAAGTGGACGTTACGTTAGATGTCTCAATTATTGCACTCATCGGATCTGGTATGAGAGGAATAGTAGGAGTCGCATCCAAAGTTTTCACCGCCGTAGCAAAAAGAGGCGTAAATGTAATAATGATTGCACAGGGTTCATCTGAGCTCAATCTTGCATTTGTAGTCAGAGATTCTGATTGTAATGCAGCGGTACAAGCATTACATGATGAGTTTGAGCTTGCAAAAACCTAGTTCTTACTAAAAGCATATTTATGCAAATCAGACATTCAGACCATATGAATAGATTCGTTTTCTTCGCAGTCATCGCGGTTGTTGTAGGCATAATACTTACGATTCCTTTGCTTAGTGACCAACTGGCTACTGCACGGACGATAAAGAAAATCCAATTTACTCAAACTGTCACATCAACACAGGATCCTGGTCAAGGTCACAGTGATGAGCAGATGGCAATAATATTGTCGCCAAGTGAGGGCTCTACTTATTATGGGACCCTAACGTATAGTGCAAGCGAACAAGTTCAGGTTATAATTCTTCATCAAATTGACAAAGCAGAATCTAAGGGTCAGCCCACCTGGACAGTTGATGGGAATACTCTGTATGCTCAGACAACAATTGATTCAAACTCGGGGGGTGGTACTCTTGATTTTACTGGCTCAGCTCTGGGTCTTCATTCTAACTCTCAATTCACCGCAACAGTAAGTTTCGACGGATGGATGAGAACAATGAACCCCGAAGCTATGCAAAAAACTCTCCCAATTGCTGCCGAAAACTATACCGTTAAACTTGTTAACTCAACCATCCGCGTCAAGATCCCTATGCATAAAGGATTGTTTAACAGTCAACCTGTTAATTATATCATAACTGATTCTAGCAATAATGTCGAAGCTAGTGAGATCTCAGACAAACAGAGCTGGAAAGTACACGCGGCTCCAGGGCTGGCTCATCTAGCACCTACGTCATTAAGAGAAGTGTATGTGTTCACTAATGGAATCCAAGGAAATGGAATACGCGGTTTCCAAGATGAGGTGCTTTCTAATACACCTTTGGATAAGTGGTATTCGCCACTAAGTAAGGAAATCCAAGTAACTTGGAACATTGGTCGAAGCACCGCTATTCTAAATTCTACACAACAAATTCTTGATGCAAACATGACAGGTAGGGTTAGACTCACAACTACTAATACGGTTATGAATACACCACAAATAGTTTGGCCTAGTAATCAAGTGAATGTCAGAGCAGACAAAGTATTATCAGATCAAACATCATATACTGGTGGACAGGTACTTGATATTGACACCAATAACATGATTGTAACTTTTGTAGGACACAGAGGTTGGGGGTCAAATGGTCAGACGATCTATTATATTGTTACAAGTGGTACTCCCCAAGGCCCAGCAGACATGATGGGAATCCAATA
This sequence comes from Nitrososphaerota archaeon, assembly GCA_005877205.1. Taxonomy (GTDB): domain Archaea; phylum Thermoproteota; class Nitrososphaeria; order Nitrososphaerales; family Nitrosopumilaceae; genus Nitrosotalea. The sequence continues at coordinate 2,770 of VBPL01000003.1, read as the reverse complement.
CACCCCAGCTATAGTGAATGCAGCTTCATCCGCAAGAGATCTTTATCATTTTACTAACGGATTCAAAGGTGCTGGACTATTTGGTTATCAAGAGGGAATTACTAGCTCCCAACCTGGTGACTCTACTTACACTCCAATATGCAAGATCTCTTTGATAACATGGAAAGATACCACGAATGCAAAGATTTTAGAAAATATCAAAGACATTGATTCTGAAAAATCAGCTAGCAATATCAAGGTCGAGGAGGCATCAGTTCTTAGCAAAGACTATATCATTGATTGCCCAATCATTGAGAATCCATAAGAAAACCTATCAAAAGGGATAAATTTACTCTGAAAATTTCTTACTGTACATGACTGGCAAATTATACATAGTGGGTGTGGGGCCTGGTCATCATGATCACATGACTTTTCGAGCAAAACAAGCAATCGAAGAAAGTGATACAATTGTTGGTTATGAGACTTATGTGAACTTGGTTGAGGATCTAATCGAAGGAAAAGAAGTTCACAGATATGCCATGACGCAAGAAGTTGAAAGGGCACATCAATGCATTGATCTTGCAAAATCTGGTAAGATAGTCTCCCTGGTTTCAAGTGGAGATCCTGGTATCTACGGTATGGCAGGACTCATCTATGAAATGTTAGCAGAAGAAGGATGGGATAGAAAAACTGGCCTGACTGTTGAAATCGTACCAGGAGTATCATCACTAAATTCATGCGCAGCATTGGTTGGCTCTCCACTTATGACTGATTTTGCGGTAGTAAGCATGAGCGATTTGCTGGTTCCGTGGGAAATTATAGAAAAAAGGGTAGAGGCTGCGGCTCAGGGCGACTTTGTTATCGTAATATACAATCCTGCAAGTAAGAAAAGAATTCATCAACTAAAAGATACTCGAAAGATTTTGTTAAAATATAGATCACCAAACACTCCAGTTGCTATTGTAAAAGGTGCATTTCGAGAATCTCAAGAAGTCGTTCTTACTGACTTGGAAAACATGGAAAATCACCAGGATAAGCTGGGAATGATTACTACTGTTATAGTGGGTAATTCTTCTACTTTTAGGTACAAAGATTTGATGATAAATCCGCGTGGTTACACTTCAAAGTACAATATAGTAGAACCACAAACAAGTTGAAGCTAAAATGAAACCAGTCTAATTAGTTTTCTTTATTGCTTCCTGAAGATCTTCTGTTAAAACAAGCTTCTCTCTTATGGGTTTGATTATATCTATTACATATCTGGCGATCATTGTCTTTAGATCTGAAGGATGTAATTTCTTTTGTGCAAAATCCTTTTCCAAGTCTTGGTAGCTTGTGTAAGTCACACTGCCGCCAAATTTAGTGGGTCTTTCAACAATAATTTCACTAAATTCATGAAACACAATGTATCTTGCAATCTCAAGCACTGGATTTCGCTCTACAATGGCTTCAGGGCACCAGGCTTTCTTGAATTTAGAATTGATTTCCTCATCTGTATCATGAATGAATATTCCTGATGCGGACTTTGATTTACTCATTTTACTTTCGACAAATTCAGAATCCGAATCGGAAGATTCTGGTTCGCCTAAGCCAGCCAGCATATGATGATGAATTGCTACAGGAACTTTCCATTTCATCTTCGGGAAAATTTCTCTTACAAGCATGTGGATCTTTCGCTGATCCATTCCTGCGTGAACTATATCGAGATCCATGGTATGGATGTCAACAGCCTGCATCGGAGGATAGAAGAGCTGACCAAGGTCAATCTTTTCTTTCTCAGCAGTTCTTCCCATAATTGTAAGGGAACGCATCGTGCGGTCAAGCGACATATTTTTTGCAAATTTGACTAGGTCCATCCAATAGCCTTTTTTTGACTCGTAGAGTCGAGAACCTCCAAGAATCTCTGCGCCGGGACAAAACATTTTGAATGCATCTGAATAATACTTTGAGACCACCTGTATCTTTCCCCAGTCTCCACCAAGCTTGTTGTTGATGTAAGTATGCCAGTCTGCTAAAAATACGGTACATTTTGCTCCAGCTTTGATAATGTCGTTCACCTTAAATCCGGTAAGTATGAGGCTTCCAAGGTGCAAAAAACCAGAGATCTCTAAGCCAATGTAGTGCTTGGGATGTGGATTTGTATTGAACAGATTTACTAACTCTTCTTTTGTAACTACTTCCTCTGTAGGATCCTTGGTTACAAGTTTGATCTTTTCTGTAACATCCATTTCAGTCAGATACTACCATGTAATCCTATAAATTTACGCATCTAATTCCTGAACCGACTTTCTGGGCCTTGTGCTCAAGTAAAAAGCATGTGCACTTATAATAAATGCAGCTAGAAAGATCTTTGTTGCAAAGATAAGATTCCATGGTCTGTTAGGATCAGGATAGGCAACCGTTAGCGAATCGATATCAGGAACCTTTCCATCAACTATTCCAGCTGTTATCTGTGAACCAAGGAGAATGAAGTTGTAGATTGCTTCATAAAAGCAAATTACAGCAAATCCTAAAACCATAAGTTGCACTAGTGTAAGCTTCCACGCCGATATTTTGACAGTCTTCTTCCAACCTATTCGTGAAACACAATACCAACCAATTAGTGATGAGAAAAATAGCCATGTCATTAATTTGGCAAAATGAGGTGTTGGGAATTCTGTTTTTACAAGTATATCACCCATAACATACATGCCTTTTGTTGACCATTCTTGAAACATGGAGTAAATCGCAAAGAACGTAATCGATGCCATGATGAATGCGCATGCATAGAAAACGTACAGAAAGATCTTGT
>VBPL01000061.1 GCA_005877205.1 Nitrososphaerota archaeon | reverse complement strand
TCTCTCATCTAGATTAATGCTACAAACATTACACATAAAATACGAGATGGGATTTATGACAAATTGAAATTGGTCTTAATTGCAAGGAATCGTGAGCTATGACATGAAGCCAAAGTTCTCAAAAAGAATTTTGAATCAAAAATTTTTTCTTGGCATCTGTATGGTTATCATAATTTCGTTAACGATGTTTCAGATTTCTGTTTTTGGTTTACCTGTGACAAACAAGATGGCAACCGTAACAGGCAAGGTCACCATAGTCCTTCCAATTCCACCCCTATGCAAAGCCAACATAAGTCACATTGATCATTTCTTCCCTGGTACAGAGGACAACCAGCGACTTTTTGGAACAAATCAGAATGATTTGATAATTGGATTTAAAAATACGTCGATTCAGGGAAAGGCAGGAGATGACTGCCTTGTGGGAGGCAACGGAAAGAACCACATTCACGGCGGTCCTGGCAACGATGTAATTATTGGCGGTTCTGGACAGAACATTATCTTTACTGGAAACGGTAATAATATCGTAATGGGAGGTCCGTCAAATGACACCATCTTCTTTGGTAAAGGGCACAACATCATTGATGGAGGCTCCGGCAAAAACTATTGCATAGGGAATCCTTCCAATAGCATCATAATAAATTGCATCGTGATTTCACATTCTCACAGTAAACATTAATCCCATGACAACGATAAGATAACCTTGACTCCAAAGCTCGTTGAATTTTAAATTCTCTTTTTTACGGATTTGAAAATAAAAAGAGGGTGCCAATATCTCTAAATTGAGGCATTGGGTGCCAAGTGTGTCGGTATTACTATCAACGTTCTCTTTCCAATGGCGACAGATGCCTGTCCATTTCCTGAGACATTGACGGTAAGATGAGCCTTGACAACTATTGTGTGTTGACCTGCACCTACGTTAAGAGCCGCCCAGTTAAATCCATGCGTGGATTTTGTGTTAATGTACGAAGTAAAGTTAGATTCCGTACAAGTGTTGTTGATCTGCTGGCCGCATAACATCTGTATCTGGTTTAAGATATTTGTAGATACGGAGAACGTCCTATCACAGAACACCACCGAGCCGTTGTCTGGCGATGGTATGCTTGATACTGCAACCGGTTTTCCGTCTATCTCAACCCAGACTTTTTCTTGGGAAAACGAGGTCGAGGTCTGCACAAGATTTGATCCGCCGCTGCTCTTAAGTGAGACATTGGTCAAAATGGAGCATTCTTGTGTGTGCATTATGATAAGATCCTCGGTATTGGATGTTTTTATGGTACCACTCAACAGGACGATATCAGAACTACTTGTTCCGGCCGCCGTTGTCATAACAGGAGTGGTCTCAAGGTTTGATCCAACTACACCGACCTTATCTGCGGGCAAGAGTGCACCAACTTGTGCTGTCATGTTGGCCAAAAGAAGCGAGATTGCAATTGCTGCAATTCCAGCTCCTGATGCCATGACAGAGGTCTTTGCTGATCTTGGTTTCATTATCATTTCCATTTCTGGGAATAACTAATAAGAGACGCTCAGCGTTTGATACGTATCATTTTACAAGTACAGCTTGGTAAATAGAAATGCTATGCCTTACCTAAATTAGATAGCTATCAGCGTGGGACCTTCTATCTCTTGTCCCAAATTTCAAAACTTTTTGTAGCGTGATAATTCCCTGGAGACATTTCATCAGGGATTCTATTTGGTCTGCCAAATTTCAACTCTTACGTTTTTTTTATGTAGTTTGGTTACATTTTCGTGGTTTGCCCTGTATGTCTTTGTAATTAATTACTTGGAATCATGCGTAACAATCCAGGATCTGTATGTAACATGGGAGAGATGAGCAATACTTTATAGACATTACAAGCACTTGAAGCTCAGATTGAGCGCAAAGACCAACAACGATATGGTTACCCGTTATGCCATTACTAATGGCAACTACGGCAATAATTTTAGCGTAAGTGTGATCGTGCGGATTCTTTCCATACTGGAACAGGACGGAAGGACCAAACGCACCAATCTTGCTGGAAGATCTGGATTGAACTATAACAAATGCATTGGGTATATCAATCTGCTAAATCAACTTGGATGGATAAATTTGGTCTTCGATGACGGCTTTTGGTTTGTAACAATATCTAGGCAAGGAATTGAAGCCATCGAGAGGCTGGCAGCGACTCGAGGAATTTTGCAGTCTAGCGATGATTATTTTCATACATGAGATAATGTGGCTACTCTGAGACTTTAAAAGACTGAAAAATCATCGTTTTGAGAATTTGGATCTAAATAAGCCTTAAGTTCATCTGGTATTTGCGACTTTAGTTCATCTGGTATTTGCGACTTTAATTTGCCAACGTGCTTGCAATCTATTATTTTACCAGTTTTAGAATCTATTTTTACCTGGATAATCTCATCTTTTGTCAACCCCACATTTGTTGTTATCGTCCACGCATTTCCGTCCAATAATGTCTTTGAGATTGTAATTGTGGAATAGGATTGTTGTAAAAACCTTCTCGCTATTTCTGATGCTTTTAGAGCATCGATTTTTGTATGAGGTGTATATGATTGATTGCTACGCAATCTTCTTTGCACCTTCCGTTAAGGATTTTCGCTCTTTTTTCATGAATATCCTTACCTTCTTTACAAATTAAGTATTGTTGCGAATTGTTATATGAAAATATTCAGGTAGAAGACTCAGGTAGGGGACTCCAGATACGCGATGAGACAAAGTAGGAAAGTAGGAAAATAGGCCATTATAGTGATGGAAATAAGCTTCTTTGCTACTTTATGAGACCGATCTTTCCACAATACCTCGTGTAAAAGAGATCAAGAAAATGCCAGGCGTGAATGACATTACCAATTTTGGCAAACGATATTTTTAAATCAATAGGGGAATCTCACTATGATGGCCAATAATCATAAAAATAGCCAAAAGGTCACAAACCACAAGAGAAAGCGAAGTATCACTATAAATACCGTTTTAGAAGAAAAATTAAGGGATATACAGAGTCAACTCATAGGCAACACTAAATCAAATTGGAGTCTATCAATGATTGTCAATGTTTTAATTATAAGCGGGTTGCTTGCACTAGACAAGTTAAGTAAAGAGGATTTGCACAAAATTAAATACTTTATTGAAAGTGATAAAATTACTTTCAATCACAAGACAGTTAAAGACTTTGTAGAACAGATAATAAAAGCCTAATTTAATCGAGAGTTATCATAAGGTAGAGCTTTTTTCTAATTTATGCTAAACCTTGACCTTTAAAAAACAAGAATTGCAATAAAGCTAGCACTACAATTAATTGAATCTAATGCCCATTCTTCAAACATCACTGGAGATGCCATGTTGTATCCTAGCGTTATTGATTTAAATTCATCCAAGCTTTCTACAAGTGAGTCTATTCCTTCAGACTCTCACAGGTCTGAACCCAAAGGCTTGAATCCTGTAAGGCTCACTTTATGATTTGTTTTCGATCTTTGCTAAACTCTCAAAGAACTGGTCCCTTTTCAGTAATTCCTTAAGTACTGCATTTAATTTATCTCGTTTTACAAGAGATTGTTCAAAACTTAGTCCGAACCGATTCACCAGTCTGTGTTCTATTTTGCGTAATGTCGCTTCATCAAATGTCTCTCCCATTCTTTGGTTAAGCGAGATTGGGCCTAGCACCAAATGAGAAAATATCAAAGTTCGATAAAGCCTTATTGTATGAATTTTCTAGTAAAGAGTTCTATTAGGGGAGTATCTGCTTAAAATTTGTTATAACTAAAGTTATATCAAGTCAAAATCGGATTTAAAGGGATTACACTTTTTATCAGCTTAACAGCTATTGCTAAAAGTCGTTGTCTGCGTGAGCGAGCCTGAAAATGAGGAGCTAATGAGGTTTACCTGAACCTGCCAGAATGTGGATAAATTAGGTGTTGGATTTATGGTACCAACTGTCTGGTCTGAGGTAGTTAATGCAGTTTTTGATGCATAGGTTCCTGTACCAGTAGAGAATTTCGTATTTCCAGCTAGTATCTGAGAGGTTGAACTGCCATCAAGCCAGTCAGTTCCATGGACTGCAAGTGTTCCAGCTACTGTTCCAGTATTTTGCAGTACAACAGTCTGCTCTGTGCTTATGGAACCAGGTGTCAGTGAGCCATAGTTTATTGGAGCGCCCGAGACTACGTTTATTCCACATGATCCTGCAATTACCGTTAGCTGTCCAGTTACTTGGGATATCGTAGCAGCAAACATCAATGCGCGATTGTTCCCAAAATCTGCAATCCAGAGGTTTCCTGCGGAGTCAAATGCAGGGCTTGATGGATTGAGTGCAGTTGCGCTGGTACCACTGGTGCTTGTCGTAAACGTACTCTGTCCTATTACTGTCGTAGCTGCTTCACCATTTGTAAATCCGCTTCCCTTTGGAAACATTAATACTCTATTGTTAAAATCTATCACCCATAGGTTTCCTGACGAGTCGATTGCAATGCCCTGCGGATGAGAAATTGCAGTTGCGCTGGTGCCTGCTGTACTTGTCGTAAACGTACTCTGTCCTATTACTATAGTAGCAGCTCCGCCAGTAACCTGACTAGAGGGAGGAAACATCACTACACGATTATTATTTTGATCTGCAACCCACAGGTTTCCTGACGAGTCAAATGCGAGTGCACTTGGAACAAAAAAAGTGGTTGTGGTCGTTCCACCTACATTTGTCGTAAACGTACTCTGTCCTATTACTATAGTAGCTGCTTCCCCATTTGTAAACCCAGTCCCTTTTGGAAACATAAGCACCCGATGATTGGAAGAGTCTGCCACCCAGAGGTTTCCTGACGAGTCGATTGCAATGCCCTGTGGACGAAAAATTGCTGTCGCACTGACACCAGATGCAGCCGTGGTAAACGTACTCTGTCCTATTACTATAGTAGCTGCTTCCCCATTTGTAAACCCAGTCCCTTTTGGAAACATCAGTACGCGGTTATTGAGAGAGTCTGTCACCCAGAGGTTTCCCGCAGAATCAAATGAAATACCTTTTGGGCTGCTAAGTGTAGTTTCAGTTGTGCCAATTGTGTTTGTGGTAAACGAACCTTGTCCTATTACTATAGTAGCTGCTTCACCATTTGTAAACCCAGCACCTTTTGGAAACATAAGCACACGGGTGTTAGCATTATCTGCCAACCACAGGTTTCCCGTAGAATCAAATGAAATACCAAATGGATTAGCAAGCGCAGTTGCACTAGCACCAGCTGTATTTGTAGTAAATGTACTCTGTCCTATTACTATACTAGCAGACTGTCCGCTTGTAAACGCAAATGATTCCATTACAGGGGATATCAAAATTGCAGTTAGTGCAAAAATAGTTAATACATTTTTTTGATTTATATCGCTTGGCTGTAGTTTCCAGCGTATTTAAGGAGGATCTTTTGGTTTTTGGAAAGAGCTTATTATTTTCAATAACTAATCCGTTTGTCAGATTTGTTCAGAAATTTCTCGCTGCTTTTTACCTTTTCAAGTTTAAACCCATAATAACGAAAGTTATTACAAAGTATTATTTTTGTTCAATCCACTCAGGAGCGTCTGATAATAAATTCAATTAATTTGCAAGCAACCACAACATGCTCAATATAGCACAATAACCTGCAGAAAACGATACTATTCCTGCTATTGTTGCCTTTTTGATTACTTGCTTTAATTCTCGTCTTCTCATTCGTTTTGTGATATCATCCATGTTTGTCAAATCGTATCATCTTGCCAAAGTTATGATATTTAAGATACAATCATAGTTTAAAAAATTCGCGTAGCTTTGTTCCATGTTATTACATTTTCGAATCTTATACTGCTTCACTTATTCCCAAAAGGACTTTGGCGGAACGAACTTTGTCATCTCCTTGAACTTGTTCAATTAATTCATTCAAGTCGTCCATATTGGAAGATGTGAACTTGGCAACCAAAATCATATTGACCGATCGTAGGTTGAACTTCTCCTGTGCAATCAGAGTCAGTCAGATTATG
>VBPL01000060.1 GCA_005877205.1 Nitrososphaerota archaeon | reverse complement strand
CGAGAGAAGCCAGCGTCTTGGACTCAACGTTACCGCAGACCAATCTCTTGTCAACATACAAGAACACCAGTTTGCAAACCAGCAGACTCCGGAGCTTTACTTTGGTTACAATTTTGCTACTGGGAGAAGCTTTCTTGGAAATTCTGAAGGATTCAAGTCGGACGAGACAGTAAGCTATTTGCTTCCGTCCAGTCTGCAACAAGGCCACTTTTATCTGGGAGGCCAATGGCAGAATCTTCCTGACAGCATGAAGCTTGTCTCCCAGACAGGCAAAATAGTATTGCCGTATTTTGCCAAGGATGTTCATATTGTTGCTGCAAACAAGGCCGACCTTCAGATTATGCTTGATGGAAATCCAATTAGTTCCACCTACGCGGGAGCAGATGTTCAAAACGGAATAGTTCACGTGTCAGAAAATAGATTATACAATATTGTCTCTAGTAGTACTGCTGGTTCACATACACTTACTATTATGGCTCAACCAGGTTTTCAGATCTACACGTTTACTTTTGGCTAGGCCAGTAATGGAATCATAAAACGAAAAGAATTCGCCGGTAAATTCACTACTGTTACTGATGGGAAGCGGCTTCACTCAAGCATACTTGGCAGGGTTCTTCTCGAATGCGCCTTTGCAAGAAGGACAGCAGAAGTAGTAAGTCTTTCCGCCATGATATGATGACGGTGCACTCTTTTCGTTTACTTCCATTTTGCAGACTGGATCTCTAGCCGTGGTATAGATAAACGGAAAAGTGATAGATAAAGTCAGTACTTTACATTTGTAAAATATTGCATTCATATATCTCTCACGGCGATAGTCACCAACAAAATGAGAAAACTTGTTTTTGTGATGATCGCAGCCTTAGGAATCTTTGCTATTACCAGTGCTTTTGCATACGTCATATCGCAGAGTAATGCTATGACGTACTCCATGATGGATTCTGACAGCATGAGTTCAATGATGGGAGGAATGATGTCTGGCATGATGGGCGGAAAGTCTATGATGAATTCAGGATCTGGAATGAATTGTAATTCAATGATGAGCGACGTACCTCAAGATGTCATAATCAAGCTCAAATCGAGTCAAGCAGTATTTGCTGGCAAACCACAGTCCATGACTCTTCTTGTGCTTGACAAAGAAACAAAGAAACCTCTGACTAGTGCACAAGTCATAGTAGGAATAGAGAAGGGAGCACCAATGAGTACAATGAACATGATAGGACCTATGTTTGATGCAGAAAACATTGGTGATGGAAAGTATCTTGTGAAGTTTGCCTTAAATGAGAAAGGTTACTACACCATGCACACACATGTTATTCCGGCAGGCAAATCCATGCACTTAATGATGCTCAACCATGAGGACATCGGTATAGTAGTAAAATAAGCATATAGTTCAAATTTTATTTGAAAAGTGGTCCCAAAATAAGACCGTGATGGTACCCTAGTCCTACAGGACTCGAACCAATCCTTCTGTTGTAATAACTTTCGTTATTATATAAAGAGAAATACAAAGGAAGAATTGAATCGTTAACGAATCAAAAAATATCTTGAGGAACGTATACCTTTGGCGGGTTTCTTATTTTAAGCTAAATGTAAAAATTGCAAGTATAATTTCCACGGTAATACTAAAATCCCCTTAGCCCAGCAGGTCTACATAATTGTGGATGCTCTCTGAGGTATGAGATTTTCTGAAGCATTGCTTCCTTGTCTTGTGGAAATGTTCCACCAATGGGATAGGCATTTGAGCCGTGGTTTGCTCGAAAGATGACCGGGGCATTTGGGTTCATGTTTCTTATCAACATTTCAAGTTCGTCAAGAGCACCCGAGTCATCAATAGCTATGAAAGGTTCTTTGAATTTTGTAAGAAATTCATCTCGTATTCCTTCTTCAAGATGTAACGTAAGGGTTCCGACATAATGGGGTGAAGTAGCATTTAGGATCCTTGCTGTGTCTTCAACATGCTGTCTTGAGTATGTCTTACCTCCAAGACCTAGTATTATCATACATGATATGATATAACCGGCATCCTTTGCTTTTTGGCAAGCTTTGATAATAGTTTGGCCTGTGGCACCCTTGGTAACCTTTTTCAAGATTATGTCTGAACCGCTTTCTATTCCTATGTAAAACATTTCAAGACCTGCTTCGTGTAATTTCTTTAGGTCTTCAGGAGATTTTTCTAGAATGTTTTTAGGCATTGCATAGCAGGATATGCGCTCAATGTTGGGAAATTTCTGACGGATGTAGCTTAGAATCTGAATCATTTTTTCAGTTGGCAAATTTAACGCATCACCATCTGCAAGAAAGATTCTTCTTGATTCTGGTAAATGCTTTGATGCAAGATCGATTTCCATCTTGATCTCATCCCAGGATCTTTCTTGATATTCTTTAGTGCGATACATATTACAAAATGAACATTTGTTAAATGAACAACCCAGAGTCACCTGAAAAATTAGAGACCTTGCCTCTGAAGGGGGTCTATAAAGTGGTTGGTCGTAGTTTAGCACTAATTTTGTGGGTGAACAACCCAATTTATCAGTTATTGCACATGTCTACATCCAAAATCGTTATCTCTGTATACTCAAGTAGAATCCTAAAGATCTTTTAATTAATTGGTAATACACGAAGCATACAATGCCATTAGATCCTTATGCTAAAAGACTTCTTTGGTTTGTATTTATGGGTTCCAAGGGTGGATTAAACAGAATCAGACTTGTTTCAGCCATAAGAAAGAATCCACTCAATGCAAACCAATTGGCAAAAGAGCTGGATTTGGACTATAAGGCAATTCAACATCATATCGGTGTACTTGAAAAGAACAATCTCATAACTCGGATAGGTGACAAGTACGGGGTTACTTTTTTCATATCTACATTTTTAGAGGTAAATTTGGATGTATTTGATGAAATTGTAACTAAATTGGAAAAAAGTAAATAAGCTCAGTTAAGCTCAAATTTTTTCAAATGGAACCTGCAATGACCGCAAGCACGGTTGTGTCTGGCGCTAACATGATAGCATTAGGAGTACTCATAGGAGTTTTTGCAAAGATGTATTCAAAAACCAAGGCACAGCTTCCATTAGGCATGATATTTTTTGCAGGCTTGCTGTTCTTGCATAATGTAATAGGAGTATACGCATACTTTTCGATGATGGAACTGTATGCTGCGGCTCTCTTACCATATCTTTTGGCAGTTCACATAGCTGAACTTGCTGGAATTCTAATCCTGCTGAAAATAACTTTGCAATAGATTTGATTTATTTGTCAGAGCGATAAATTCAAGGCGTGAAGCAACAATACAAAGAGTATCTTAAGCTTAACAAGAATATCTTACTTGGATTCTCTGCCTCAATAGTTGTTTCAGCAATTGCGGCACAATTCTTTTCAAACCAGCAAAATTACGTTAATGCTACAATTACATTAGTTGTTGATTATGTGGTATATTTTTCCACATTTGGAGGCCTTTTCTATCTAGATAATAAAAAAAAATATGTCCTTGAATCAGGCAAGTTAGATAGGGGTACCCTAAAAAGAGACCTGATTAAAATTATCTCTTCGTTGGGAATAGGCGAGATCGTTTATACCGTATGCAGATGGTCATTACAGTACTATTTGTTAACAAATTCTTATCAAGCATATTTGGCATCTTTGATGGCTCAGTCCATATCGACCGGAATTTATATGGTAACTGTAAACTTGAGCGTTAAGTTAATGAGGTTGTACAAAGATGGTGCTTAGCGTATTTGTAGATGGCTCAGGAGGTCCTGAAGCTGGATTTGGTTTCTTTGTTAAAGAAACTGGAGAATCATTTTACAAAAAAGAAGCAGACATAACCAATAATCAGGCAGAATACACGGCAATAGTTAGCGTATTAAAAAAATTTCTTGGTTCTACTGATGAGATAATAATTTACAGTGACTCTAAGAATACTGTGTCACAGCTAAATCATGAATATGCGATAAACAACAGTCAACTAAGAAGCCTTGCCATGGAAGCGTGGGAACTTATAGCAAAATATCCCAATCTGAAGATAAAATGGATTCCCAGAAACGAGAACTTGGCAGGAAAAATGCTAGGAAGTTAAAAAATCATAAATTGCAAGATCTTCTGCATGATACAGTACCGGATAAACTTATTATAGAAAGCCATTTGAAACCATCTCGTTAAATGAGCGAATCTTTTTTTCTGTCCCCAAAATCTATTGCTATAATAGGTGCTTCTGACAAAGAAGGAAGTGTAGGGCGTGCGATTACATCTAATATCTTGAAGGGGTATACAGGAAAAATTTTTCCAATAACTCCCACCAGAGAAACGGTTTTTGATAAAAAGGCTTACAAGAATGTTCTAGATGTCCAGGAAGAAATCGATCTCGCAGTTATAGTTACAAAAAATAATGTTGTACCATCCGTCTTGGAAGAATGCGGAAAAAAGCGAATAAAGGGAGCAATAGTAATTACCGCAGGATTCAAGGAGGTTAACGAAGAAGGAGCAAGACTTGAGAGAAGGCTTGCAGAAATATCAAAACAATACAACATCAGGATAATAGGTCCAAATTGTCTTGGGGTGATGAACCTTGCTCGACAGACAATGATGAACTCTACATTCCTCAAGGTTACTCCAAAGTCAGGAGGGATTGCATTAGTTTCCCAGAGTGGCGCAATATGTGCTGCACTTGTAGAAGATGCCAGTGCTCAAGGAATTGGTTTCTCAGCTGTAATTAGTATGGGAAACAAAGTTGATCTAAACGAAGTTGATATGCTCAGAATGCTTGCCGAACACGAACAGACCCAAGTCATTGTTATGTATCTAGAAGACATGACAAACGGAAGGGAATTTCTTAGAATATGCAAACAAATCACTAGACTTAATCAAATAAAGAAACCCGTACTAGTTCTAAAATCGGGCCGAAGCTCCGAGGGTGCAAAGGCTGCAATGTCACACACTGGAGCCTTAATGGGGTCAGACGAAATCTATGATGCCTTGCTAAAACAGGCTGGAGCAATTAGGGTGGATACAATGGAGGAACTGTTTGATTATGCAACTGCTTTCTCAAAGCAACCACTACCAACAAAAGGAGACTTGGTAATTGTATCAAATGCAGGAGGGCCTGCGATCATTTCTACCGACGCTTGTGCAAAATTAGGAATCAAAATGGCAAACATTGAGGATATACGACCTCAAATTAATGCAGTAATTCCACCATGGGGAACATCTAGAAATCCTGTGGATATAGTGGGCGATGCCGACTTTAACAGATTTGATCACGTTCTAAATCTTGTCCTTGCACATCGAAATGTTGGTTCTGTTATAGCAATGTGCACTCCCTCTGCTACACTAGATTACAATAAACTTGCAGAAGTAATTGTTAATGTATTTAGGAAATACAATAAAACAATTCTTGCTAGCTTGATGGGTTTAGACGAAGGAATAAAAAACAAAGAAATACTCGCCGAAGGAGGAGTTCCATATTACAACTATGCAGAAGATGCAATAAGGGCAATAAAGGCAATGCTGAGATTTGCTGAATGGTCTCAAACACCAGAAGGAAAGGTACAACAATTCAAAGTTAACAAGAAGAAAGTGGAAAAAATATTTGCTGAAGTGAGAGACGAAGGAAGAAAAAATCTGCTAGAGGAAGAAGGTCAGGAGGTTCTACGTGCTTATGGATTTCCAGTTCCAAAAAGCATTCTTGCAGGAAAAGAAAAAGAAGCAATCCAAGCAGCAAAGAAGATTGGATATCCCGTCGTGATGAAAATAGCTTCACCACAAATTATACACAAGTCTGATGCTGGTGGTGTGAAAGTTGGGCTAAAAACATCGCATGAAGTCAAAAGAGCATTCAAAGAAATAATAAAAAACGCAAAAAAATATGACAAGAAGGCGATCATCAAGGGTGTCCTAGTTCAGGAAATGGTCAAAGGTGGAAAGGAGACCATAATAGGTTCAAAACTAGAGCCAGGATTTGGGCCAGTCGTTATGTTCGGAATGGGTGGAATATACGTTGAAGTGTTAAAAGACGTTACTTTTAGAGTTGCACCATTGACAGATTCTGAGGCAGATGAGATGATCCTATCAATTAAAACAAACAAGTTGTTACAAGGAGTTCGGGGAGAGAAACCATCTGATATCATAAAGCTGTCAGAATGTATCCAAAGAATTTCTCAGCTAGTGACTGATTTTCAAGAAATTAAGGAACTTGACATGAATCCAGTACTTGTATTTGAAAAAGGAAAAGGATGCAAAGTAGTTGATATCAGAATTGGCCTTGCCTGAAACAAGACCACCCTGTTATAATATTTATATTACTTCACGAGGGAATAGCAGATATGCCAATTAGGACCGGAGCTGAGTATATCCAAAGCCTTAGAGGACGAAATATGAAAGTATACCTCTTTGGCGAACTTGTAAAAGAGCCAGTGGATCACCCATTGATTCGTCCTTCAATTAATGCTGTAGCTGAGACTTATGATCTTGCAGTAAGAGAAGGAGAACTCGCAACTGCAAAATCATCAATAAGCGGTCAACAAGTTAACAGATTCTTGCATATAGTAGAAAGTCCGGAAGATCTAGTAAATCAAAATAAGATGCAAAGAAAACTGGGACAGCTTACTGGAACCTGTTTTCAAAGATGTGTAGGAATGGACGCCTTAAACTCATTGTACTCAGTTACTTATGAAATAGATGAGAAACACAAGACTAACTATCATAAACGACTAGTTGAATTCATTAAGATGGTTCAAAAAGATAATCTAATAATCGGTGGTGCTATGACCGATCCGAAGGGAGATAGAAGTAAAGCTCCCCACGAGCAAGAAGATCCTGATGTCTTTTTGCGTATAGTGGAGAAAAATGATAAGGGAATAATCGTAAAAGGTGCAAAGGCACATCAGACAGGCTGCATTAATTCGCACTGGATAATAATCATGCCAACTATGAGACTGCAAGAAGAGGATCGTGACTATGCTATAGTCGGTGCCGTACCAGCTGATGCACCTGGAATTACATACATTTACGGTCGCCAGTCATGTGATACAAGGAGCATGGAAGAGGGAGATCTTGATGCAGGCAATGCCAAGTATTCTGGGCAGGAAGCAATGATAATCTTTGATAATGTTTTTGTTCCATGGGAGCGGGTGTTTATGAATGGCGAATCTGAATTTGCATCAATGCTTGTTGAGAGGTTCACATGTTATCATAGAAGGAGCTACGTATGCAAGACTGGCCTTGGAGACGTGTTGATTGGTGCGGCAGCTGCAATAGCTGATTATAACGGAATTCCGAACGTTTCTCATATCAAAGATAAACTTGTTGAAATGACTCACCTCAACGAGTCAATATATGCTGCAGGTATAGCATCATCATTTCAAGCACATCCTACAAAGTCTGGAGTTTGGTTAAATGATGACATGCTCGCAAACGTATGCAAGCACAATGTGACTAGGTTTCCATATGAAATCGGAAGACTTGCCCAAGATATTGCAGGCGGTCTTATGGTTACCCTTCCATCAGAGAAAGACCTTAGAAACCCGGAAACTGGCCCTTTACTGAAAAAGTACTTGAAAGGACGAAAGGGGGTAGATGTAGAAAACAGACTACGAATTTTAAGACTCATAGAAAATATGACCATGGGTAGAAACGCAGTGGGTTATCTAACTGAGTCAATGCATGGTGCAGGCTCACCACAAGCACAGAGAATTCAGATTGCTC
>VBPL01000057.1 GCA_005877205.1 Nitrososphaerota archaeon | reverse complement strand
CAAATCTTGCTCATACCTTGGGATTAAAGTCAAGTGAGCTTGACAGTGCACAAAAGCTACTCGACGATAACAACCAGATAAACGACAATGGAGCCTGTGGAAAGCTTGGAGCATTTATCAACGTAGTAAATGCTGATAAATCGCTAACTGGAGACCAGAGTGATACCTTAATTGGACTAGCTAATGACATCATGACCGCAATTGGGTGCTAGCTTGACCAGGAATCTAGATTTATCCAAGACTGATCTATTGAATTATGGTGGAAGAATTTAGTGAACAACATGGAGATGCACTAATATCTATAATAGAAATGGTCTTGATGAGGAGGGGAAATACCAAGTATAATTTACTTGTAGCCAAACTTAGTTCTCGTTATGACTGTACCGTTAGGGATTGTTATGGGCACCCAGAATATTTGAGAACCATACTAAAAGAAGTATACAAGGAGGATTACAATTCTATCATAGGCGAGATCAAATTACAACTAGATGAATTAGTTAAAGAAAAAGACATAGTAGATTTCTTTAAAATTATGGCAAGTTAACTGAAATATAACTCTTAAACCTTTTTCTTGAAAATGATCTCTAAGATAGAGTTATTATAGTTAACAGACTTTGCTATAATTTCTGTTGGCCTTACCTGGCACGGAATTATCTTTCGATAAATTTGGTACCCTTTTTTTATAACTAGTTCAACCATTCCTTCTTTGAGATCAAAAGTGACGTCCTCTTTTCTTACACCGGGAAGAAGTGCTACTATTTTCAGGTTTTCAGGACTCTCTAAAACGTCAATCACAGGTTCGCTGTTTTCAATAAAGGGCGACGGGGGACTAGGTTTTAGGTTATTTCTTAGTGAATCATCGAAATTGCAAACCTTGGTTGATACATTAATGGATACACCAAGTATATTTGTGCCGTAACTTGAAGCCCAAGGCCCCTTGGCTCCAATGCCTGTCCTGTTCGCTGAGATATTAGCTACTAGTTTATTCAGCTTGCTTAATAAAATGCCAATATCTTGGTCCATACTTACCTACAATGTTCTCCTACTCCGTGTATTATTTGACTTTGCAAACAAATTACTGTACTCAAAATTACGTAAAAGACTCTATAACATCATTTCATTATTTGCGTAAGTGCTTTTGTATTATAATGGGATGATATCATATAATATCATCCAACAGAATAGGTCGAATTTTTAAAACTTGTGGTATGATCTAATAGAATAAAGTTCCATATGGCTTTAAAACTTGAAACTTTATTTCTTAATGTGACATCAGCGACTAATACTTCTTCTGCGGAAAAGACAGAAATTCTCTTTGGGCAGCATGACGTCTTGGAGAAGTGGAAACAGTGCGCGTATAACACTAAACGAGAGATAAATATTTACGCAGACTCTGGCAATTCCCTTGAAACATTGGGATTCAAAAACTATCTGGAAATATTGAATTATCTTAAACAAAAGGGGGTTAGAATAAGATACATTACAGAAATTTCAAAAGCAAACCTGCAATTCTGCAAACTACTTATGGGAATCATTCCAGAATTTCGGCATTTGGATGGTATCAAAGGCGCCTTTGGCGTAACCGATGAAGAATTCCTGGCAACAGCTACTCTTCAAGAAGTAAAACCGGTTTCGCATGCAATTTACAGCAGTGCAAGACAACTAGTAGAAGTTGAAAGGCATATTTTTGAAACCTTGTGGAATAGGTCTATCATTGCTGAACGTAAATTAACAGAGATAGAGCAAGGCATAGAACCGGAATTCTTGGAGGTGATCAATGACCCACAAAGGTCTGTTGAAATCATTACAAGTCTTGCAGGTTCAGTAAATGAAGAAGCGCTATTGTTATTGCCAAAAAGCAGATCCATGGTTAGACTATACCAATTGGGAATCTTGGATCTGTTAATGGAGGCATCTAAAAAAAGAAAAACAAAGACAAAGATAATCTGTCCTATCAACGACGAAAACAATGAACTGGTGCAATTTCTTCACTCAAATTCACCCAATATTAGTATATTAAACGGAACAGGAGGTTCGATAGGATTGCTTATAGTTGATAATTCTAAACTTTTCATATCCGAAGTCAGAGAAGAAATGGTTAAAGAATTTTCAAAGACACTAGGCTTTGGTTTATTTTCCAACAGTGTTTCTGTTATACAATCTATTAGATTGTTTTTTGAGCTATTATGGACATCAGATGAATTAAATGAGAAATTAGAAGCTCACAAGAAATTGCAGGCCCAATTCATAAATATTGCAAGTCATGAATTTAAAACTCCCATTCAATCCCTTTTAACTTACTCAGAACTGTTACAATCAGGACCTGAAAAAAACCAGGCCCATGTTGATGCCATTCAAAGAAATGCTACAAGACTCAAATTGTTATCAAACAATTTACTAGACCTCACCAGAATAGAAAGCAACACGCTTGCAATCACGAAAGAAAGCTTTGATCTCTGCCTTCTTATATCATCAGTAATGGAAGATTTCAGGAACCAGATAAAAAGTGTGTACCCAGACCCACCAGTTCAGGTGTTGTTTTCGAATCAGGACTCTGTTTTCGTAGAAGCAGACAAGGAAAGAGTAACGCAGGTAACTACAAATATAATTCGCAATGCGTTGAAATTTACTGAAAGTGGAATCATATCAGTTTCACTAAGAAAGGGACAAGGAGAAGTAACTATATCAATAAAAGATTCTGGCCAAGGAATTGACCCAGATATCATGCCACATCTTTTTTCAAAATTTATGACAAGGAATCATAATAGCGGTACAGGTATTGGCCTCTATATTTCAAAAAATATTATCGAGGCTCATGGCGGCAGAATATGGGGCGGAAATAATTCAAACGGAAAAGGATCAACTTTTTCATTCACGCTACCAATTAAACAATAGAGCTCAAGTCGCACTTTATACTAAAAAAGAAAATTACAAACTTGTCCCATGATGATATCCTATAATCGATATAATTTGGGTGGTTTGAAAAGAGTTGCTATAATTTTTTAATTAGATCTGTCATCACTTGATGTTTTTGTTGTCCCGCATTTTTTAGCAGTCTCCAGTTTTCTTTAAGGTATCTGATTTCTTTTTCGTCAAGAATACTTCCTTCTTCAAGCCTATCTTTTATGATGCCAACTCGTCTTGAATTTCCTATCTGGGCATCTTGTAAATTTTTAATTACATCCAAAGTCCATTGAACTTTTCTTCTATACTCATCTTCTTGTTGTAACCTTTCATACCTGTCGCCAAGGGTTTTAATTTTATATTTTGGGACATCTTTTCCGTCTTTGAGATCCCTTTTGATAGAATCCAGTCTTGCATACTCTTCTAATTCAAAATCCTGTAACGATTCAATCTCGCCTATGATTAATTCAGGATTTTTTTGAAGGTCTAGGTTTTCCTGTAATAGTTTTGGTTCTTCTTTGGTCGCACCTTGACTCATGGATTAGATTAGTCTGTGATACATTAAAGGATCTGGAAGTATTGAAACCCAACAGACATGAGAGAACATTTTTGAAAATTTGAAATGACTTTTTTAAACTATTACATGTCTCCTGTGTATAATTACCAATATGGGGGAAAAATGCGGTAAGAAACCGGGGTTAAGCTGGTCTAACCAAGCCTTGGTTTTAAGATTTCTTACCTATATCATATTCCTTGGTATCTTTTATTAGCATATGCTAACACTCTTCTGTAAAATAGATCCAGCTAACCACTGGAAAATAAAAGAATTAGAATTAGTCACAGTGCTTGTTGTATTTTGCAGAAGCTCCGTGTAGACATCGCTGGGGTTCTTTTGTGGGATCTGCTACAAGGCTTGGTACAGAATCTCCCTTGAGACTCTTTTTGTGCGAGTTATCATTCTGTGATTTGCCGTTGCCATTGTCTGCAAATGCACTCAGAGTTGGAACAACAACGGCTGCGCCAAGCAACATTACTATAGCGATTGTTGCTATTGTCACATACGTTCTTTTTTGTACCGTTGCTTGATTCATCATATCTCATAAAATCCTGGAGGTAATAGGGTACTGCGTGTCTCATCCATTTACAAGCTAGTTTCCAGTTTCGGGAATCAGGTGGTTTTTATACGAGTGTCAGGAAAAAAAG
Organism: Nitrososphaerota archaeon; assembly: GCA_005877205.1. Classification (GTDB taxonomy): domain Archaea; phylum Thermoproteota; class Nitrososphaeria; order Nitrososphaerales; family Nitrosopumilaceae; genus Nitrosotalea. Next base: position 1,942 of record VBPL01000057.1, on the reverse strand, counting down.
CCTCGGCCAGTTCATCTTTTTGTAATTTTCACAAGCCAATTGAATTTATCTTTCAAATTTTGATAACAATAGCCGTCATATGATAAAATTCTTACTTGTTTTTGTAAGTGATCAATTAGTTTTTCAAACCTATTTTGGGTTTTAATCAAAGTTGTTTTCAACGAACTGTGTAGAGAGTTGACATTACACACACCTGCATTAAAGGCCCATGATATACTGTAAAAGCCATGTTGAGGGTTCACTGTAAAGAAATTGGATTTACGTGCAGTTTTGTGGCAGTAGGCAAGACTGAAGAAGCTATAATGTGGACCATGATAGAGCATTTATCACGTGATCATAGCGTAAAATTGGAAGATATGACTCCACAAATTAGAGAGAAGATAAGATCATCCATCCATGTGCCTGAAATTTGATCGTTTCCTGTAGAATTAATCTAGTTTAAAGCCCACCCTCACTATCAATAATGTTCCAGTCCGTATAGTTCAAAAATACTGTAATGAGAAGAAAAACAAATGACTCCAACATTAAAAAACCATAAAATCGTTTCCAAGAAGGATTGGATCAAAGCACGCAAACAACTCCTTATCAAAGAAAAACAGTTTACACGCTTGCGTGACGAGCTCAGTCAGCAGCGACGCGATCTGCCGTGGAAGGCTGTTGATAAAGAGTATATTTTCACGGGACCAAATGGGAAACAAACTCTGACTGAACTTTTTGACGGAAGAAGCCAGCTGATAGTCTATCACTTTATGTTTGATCCAAGCTGGGATGCAGGATGTGAGCACTGCTCGTTCTGGGCAGACAATTTCAACGGAATCATTACACACCTGAACCATCACGATGTGACCATGATCGTTGTCTCTCGTGCACCATATTCCAAATTGGCTGCATACAAGAAGCGAATGGGCTGGGATTTCAAATGGGTCTCATCGTCTGATACGGACTTTAATTTTGATTACCATGTGTCTTTCAAACCAGAAGAGTTGGCCAAGAAAAAAGGTTTCTACAATTTCAAAATGCAAGATCCATGGGTCTCAGAGCGGGAGGGGGCAAGCGTATATTACAAAGATCCAACTGGTAACGTGTTTCACACTTATTCAACTTATGCACGCGGCATCGACTTGGTCAATACCGCCTACAACTACCTTGACCTGACACCCAAGGGCAGAGATGAATCCCGTGGGAACCAATTCTGGATTCGCCGACATGATGAATACGAGAGCTAATTGTATTTTACAAGATTAGATTTGGAAAAGGAATGTGCAATGAATGTCGAGTCTTACAGGATTCAAACTTTGAGGGTTTGGACTGTACAGATCCGCGCATACGACATCCATGAGTAAAAATTGCATCATTTTGCAGTCGTATCTGAGACTACGAAACGGTATAATCAGAAAAAATATTCTCCAGATAGCAAAACCCTTTTGGAACATAATTTGTCTGCAAACGATTCATTGACAAAGAGTCAAAAGAGAATCCACTTCGTTCATTTTATCAGTAATCTAGGAATATCATAGTTTTTGAATACAGCGCCCTACCCCTACATGAGCATATTTTGGATCGTTTAGGTGTTGTAAAATACAGTCTCTAATAGGGTCTGGAACACCGCTTCCAACATTTTTTGGACCATTTTTATGCGAATTGTCACCACAGCTACCAGAACTGGTTTTAACTTCGGTAGATTTTCCCGTTTTGGGATTAGTCACAGTATAAGTATAATCCATTTTGCAATAGTTGAAACTAACTGACTCGTTTGGTATGCTGCCGCCAGAACCAGTTGTTTTTATTCCAGAAATTATTACATCAGTGAATGTATACTTCTTGTAACATGGTTTGTCGCTAACATCTTTGCAAATTTCTATAATCACTTGTGGTATGACGTCACCATTTGAACATGCCAAGGATAGTTTTGGCGAGGCATTGTCTACTGATTTGACAACGG
>VBPL01000013.1 GCA_005877205.1 Nitrososphaerota archaeon | reverse complement strand
CTCAAATGAAAACTCTACATCTTGGAATAATTGCAGTATTGATCCTTATTTGGATTCCAGACGAGCTTGCTCACGCAAATTCCGGTACTGTTACTCATATCAGTACAAATGGATCCCCAATTACAATTTACCGGGATTCGTATTCACCAACTTCCCAGGTCCACATCACTATTCGTGCTCCGGATTTTAATTCTAATCCATATTTGATAGACACGATAGGAGACGATCCTCAAAACAAGATAATCATTTCGACAAGAGAAAGCAGCATCCCTTACAGGTTAGTTGAGACAGGATCAGATACTGGAATCTTCACGGGATATGTAACGTTATCAGGAACAACATCTGTATGTTCTCCAGTTTGTGGTCCAACAGACGGATTCGTGGCAGCGGGAGGAGATGATGCCATAACAGTCTCGTTTACATACGGTCACGACAGAACTATCACTTCTACGTCACATGGTTTAACACAAAGCCAAAACAGTAATCAGACAATTCCGGAATTTCCATTTGCAATTCCCGTTTTTCTGATAAGCATTACTTCATTAGTTGTCTTTTACAGGCTAATTCAAAAATAAGACTTTGGGTCTTTCAAAATTAATGCCATTCCAGAATTGTAGTTATTCGAAAAAATAAAACATGAAATAAAGTTTCTTACAAAAGTGAGTCGGATTAGGACTGTGAAAGTGCGAGTCTTACAGTACTCGTAATTATCTATTCTGCTATTTCTTCTTCATATATCTAACAAAGTCTTCTAGTTTCTTCAAAGTTTCTGGATGTAGATGGTGTTCTATGCCCTCGGCATCTAAATTTGCCATGTCATCTTTGACGCCGATCATCTTAAGAAATTCCACCAGCAAATTGTGTCTTGCATGCACCCCTTTGGCAATGGATGTACCTTCTTCTGTGAGTACTATTCCCCTATACTTTTCATAGTTAAGGTGCCCACTCTCGTCTAGTTTTTGCACCATCTTGGTAACACTAGGAGAACTCACATTGAGATACCTGGAAATGTCTATGGTTGTAGCATAGCCCTTCTCTTGAATCAATTCATAAATCACTTCCAAGTAATCCTCCATCCTGTCGGTACGTGAGAATTTTCCTTCTAGACTGTGAGCCTCACGAATGGCTTCCAGTCGATCTCCTTTCTTACCTGTTCTTTCTTTCAATCCATATCTTCCTCTGATAGCAATAATTTACTTTCTTAAATACATTAACCTGATTTAATCTGACCATAGGCAGCTATGGATGTTTCTATATATTATTAATCTTAGCCTTACTTATTAATGTTAGTGGAATTTACTAATATTAGCTATGACTAAATTTAAAAGCGGATGCCATTCTAACCAGAACACATGACAGAAAGTACAACAAATCCAGGCAGGCTTTCCAAGATCAGGACAGCTTATCGCAATAGCACCCTTGCACAATTATTTTCCTACATGGGTCCTGCTGTCATTGTCAGCATTGCTTACATGGACCCTGGAAATTATGGAACAGATATTCAGGGAGGAGCATCGTACAATTACAATCTGTTATGGGTTGTATGGCTTGCAAGTGCAATGGCAATGCTTCTCCAGTATTTATCTGGAAAACTGGGAATAGCTACAGGGCAGTCCCTGCCAGAGATATTACGTGAAAAATTCAAGAAAAAAATATTCATTATTCCATACTGGCTTGCTGCAGAAGCAGCAGCTGCCTCAACAGACTTGGCAGAGTACCTAGGGACCGTTATTGCACTGAATTTGTTATTTGGGGTTCCCATGATTTACGCATCAATATTTGGAGCACTTGATGTCATCTTGATACTTACTCTAACAACACGAAGATTCAGGATTATAGAACAGATGTTCATGTTGTTTGTATCGATCATTGGAATTGGATACTTGTACGAGGTCTTTCTAACAAAACCAGATCTGCCTTCAATTGCATTTCATTCAGTTATGCCTATACTTGATAATAATGGTGCTCTTATGATAGCAGTTGGAGTTATCGGAGCTACGGTCATGCCCCATGCGCTCTTTGTTCACACCTCGCTTGCAGCTAGAAAAGTGCATGATAAACCGCTTTCTGAAAAAAGAAAAGCTCGCAAGTTCCACTTGTACGAATGTATCATACTTCTTAGCATTGCAGGCTTGGTAAATGCGGCAATAATGATAACGGCTGCGGCGGCATTTCATCCTCACAACTCTGACGTCGGTTCTATATCTGAGGCCTACAAGATACTGGTTCCTCTGTTTGGTATTGGAGCTGGGGTAATCTTTCTTGTAACTTTATTGTCTTCAGGAATCTCCTCTTCAGTAGTTGGAACTTTTGCCGGTCAGACAATATTTGAGGGCTTATTAGGGAAGAAGGTAAACGTCTGGATTCGACGTTTCATAACTAGATTTGTAAACGTTATACCAACAACAGTTGCGATACTTTTAGGAATTGATCCTCTGAACATACTGGTTTACAGCCAAGTTGTGCTCAGCCTTATGATACCGTTGCCAATGATTCCTTTGGTACTTTTATCCAGGAATAAAATGCTGATGGGAGAATTTGTCAATAAGAGGATCACAACTATTGCGTCATTTGTGTTTGTAGGAATAATACTTGGATTCAACTCATATCTTATAATTACAACTTTGGCGTTAAGTCATCGCGTTTGATTCTATCAGTTCCTAATGGTACTGCCACACACCTTTGCAATAATTCAATTTCTGATCGCAAAAAGCGAGCTGTTCTGATATAAAATCATACACACTTTCTTTTGACAAACCTTCACCATTGACTACCATTTAACGATAACAAAACTGGTATGGCTATCTTTGAAGCTACATAAGAAGAGTCAAACAGATTTTATGATAAATATTACAAGATCTGTACTATCTTGGAAGCATTTGGTTACAATTATTTCAAAATAAAAAAGAAGAGCTCCTTTACACTAGTTTCGTGTAGGTGTGCATGCTTGAATCCAATATTGCAGTACGCCTTGATTTAGCCCAGTGAACAATTTTGCATTCTCGTTGAATGTATTGATCGCTTGCTGAGTAGCATCAATTGCAGCTAGCACTACTTTATTTTGTATTGCCTGTGCCTTGATGATTTCTTCAGTTGTGTCGTTTACTACCTTTACCATAGCTGCTGGAACACTTGTGTTTATGCCAGCTTTGGTTGCAAATTCACGATTTATGGAAATGGCTGATTCTGTTGCCTTTTGCCATGCTGCAACGTATGAACGTTGAAGATTTGTTATTGATTGAAGGTATTGTGGTATTGATTTTTCTACCTCATCAAAAAATCTGTCTACGTTCTGCTTGTAAACTGCGTGGATTTCTTTTGATTCTGTATGGAACTCTTTTGGTTCCGGTGCTGTTTTACTCATGGATTCCAATGATTGGTAACGCCATATATATCTACTGGTAATAATTGGTAATTAAAACCAACAGGCATAAGAGTTAAAACTAAACCAATTGACCAAAACCCCTCAAAGATGATTTTGAATATTTTACAAAAGTGGGCCCAAAATAACGGCCATGATGGTACCCTAGCCCATCGGGCCCACTTAGTCTGTTTATTTGAGTCTTACAGCACTCAAACCTTTGGGTCATTCCAGTAAAGTCTGAATGCCAAATTGTTATCTAGTTCCCTGACCAAGTCTTGTTTTTCTAAAATAATCAATCATGCATTCTTCATGAGTATATCTGAATATATCACATGATGTCTGGCAAAACCAGCAAATCCCTGTACGAAATATTGGAATGGAAACATGGTTGTGCCCGCTAACAGGTGATCGAATTTACTGTTATCGTATATATTCAAGCGGTTATCTCTAGTCCTGGCATCTTGCCGTCTAGTCCCGTTACGTAATAAATTGCCTTCAAAGTTTTTTTTACAAGCAAGGAAGGCCTTGCCTGTTTGTCCATAACTAATACAATAGACCCTAAAGGAATTGGTATTGAGACAACCTTTGAATTCTTCCTTTCTGTGACAGTATATTGAACAGCTCCAAGCTCATCATCATAATCCTTTTGCATGGATAAATTCAGCGAGTTCATCATGAAAAACGTCTCCATCTGTTCTTTTGAGAGATTGATCTCTTTTTTGCACACATTATCCATAATACGTCCCTGTTTATTGATGATACCAGCAAACTCAACTCCACGCCCTAAAAGATGACTTTCAATAGATTTCAAGTCTACATATTGGGTCATGTCAGTTCATGTGTATCATTACGTTGTCATACCTAATAAGAGGTATTGGATTAATTGAAATGATCCCATTGTTTAACTTCTGATCGCGCCTTTTGCCTTTTCATTCTTTGTCTAAGCAATAAAAAATTGGGAAAGGAATTTGTAGCTACTCCTATAAGCTTACTGCACATTTTCTGTCAAATTTTCTTCACAAAATATCTTGGACTCGTACCAACTGTCAGTTCAAACACCATCGGGTCCGCATTACCTGATCAGTTGTTTTTTCTATACTTGGAGATTACTGCACTGATTTTGTCACGGTCGCCCTGTGATGGCTTTGACACATTGTGAACCACTTGCCCATATTTTCCTCCATGCAATGCAAGAGGCGTCTTGTCTCGATTAATGGAGGCTTCAACAACTTCTCCAACAAACATGGTATGATCACCCAAGGGAATTTCTTTGAATAGCTTGCATTCAAGATTTAGCACTGCACCGTCAACTATTAGAGCATTGATCTTTTTTGCTTGACTGAATTTATATCCAAACTCCTCCAATGCTTTTATCTTGTCCACCTCGCTGCCAGTGTTGCCTCCTGCAATGCTTGAGATACCAGCCTGCTCTGTGGAGGCTATGCTAATCCCAAATTCCTTTGATGATTCAATATTTGCGTGTGTGGCCTTGCCAGGTCCTATGCAGACTGCTACCAAACCTGGGCTATAGGAGACATGATGCGTCCATTCACAGGCCATGATGTTGTGGCCAAACGGACCGTTACTTGTTATCAGGCCAACATTTGTAATAAATTGCCGTGTCTTTTCATCTCCCCATGCTAAATCCATGCATGCCACCTCAGATGTATCAATAACATCATTTTCTTACCTCCCGTGCGGGTTGTTCTCCGATCATTTTTGTCATAAATTCTTCAAGTTCCTCGTCAGTTTTTTGTTTTCTTGCAGACAAGATCATTTCTGCATCAGGCCCTGCAGGATAACGGATCCTTGGTTGTATCTCTGTTGCAGCACGGAGAACTTGATTTGCAACAACTATTGGCTCAGATGCATTTTTTACCATCGCACCTATTGCTTGATGGAATCGTTCCATCATTTCTTTGTAGGCCGAGTTCTCAGACTGTGCTCTTTTTGCAACTGGACTTGAGTTTAGTATGTTTGTTCGAATTACTCCTGGTTCTATCACTAGAGCTCTTATTCCAAATGGAGCAAGCTCAAGTCTTAGAGATTGAGTTAGGCCTTCGATGGCAAACTTTGTTGAGACATATGCTCCCATGCCAACAAATCCAACTACACCAGCAATTGAGCTTATATTGATGATGGTTCCGCCGCGTTGTTTTCTCATTGTTGGAAGAACTTCTCGGATTGTCCTAAAGACACCAAAGACATTTGTCTCGTACTGTTCTTTTACTTCGTCCGTACTTAGATCTTCTACGGCTCCAATCAGACCGTAGCCTGCATTATTTACTAAAAGATCTATCCTACCTTCAGCCTTTACAATTTTTTCCACAGCTTGATGAACAGACTCGTCACTATTTACATCGAGTTCTAAAACCTCGATGGGGAGATTTTTTCTCTGGGCCTTTTCCAGAACATTTGATGCTTTGTTAACGTTTCTCATTGTAGCATATGTCTTAAACCCATTTTCTGCAAGTAGTAGTGCAGTCTCAAGACCAATGCCACTTGAGCTTCCTGTAACAACAGCAACCTTGGAATAACTTACCATAGGTAAGTAACTATAATTCTGCAATTTATACTAGCTAGTGAAGGGCTCGAAATTAGGTTACTAGTTGGTAAGTAGGATACAATAGATCTTGTTCATTTCAGAATTCATAGAATTATTATAGCTTGCTTACAATAAAATATGCCATCATGAGCGATTCAAAGGAAAAAAAGATTGTAATAAGCAATAACGGTCCCTGTGTAGTTTCAGGAAACATTCCTCTTACAGTTGAGATAATTACCAACAACAAAGATGACTATTCGTGGGATTGGAAAAAAGGCAAGACATTTGAAACAGAGTCCGAGTATTACTTATGTCGTTGCGGTCATTCAGAAAAAAAACCATTTTGCGATGGTACCCATACAAAGATACGTTTCAATGGGAAAGAAACTGCATCCAAGGTACCATATTCCAAGCAAGCCCAAACCATGGATGGGCCTACACTGAAACTAAGTGATGCCGAGAATCTTTGTGCCTTTGCCCGCTTTTGTGATGCTGAAGGTAAGATCTGGAGTTTAATTGAAAAGACAGATGACCCAAAAATCCATGACCTGGTTATACGCGAGGCCATGCATTGTCCGTCTGGCAGGCTAACTGTACATGACAAGGAAACTGGCAAAGAGATCGAACACAAGTTGCCATCTTCTATTGGTGTGATTGAAGATCCCCCAATGAAATGTAGTGGTCCGCTTTGGGTGCGTGGAGGAATAACAATTGAATCCCATGATGGCACACAATATGAAACACGCAATCGTGTAACACTTTGCCGTTGTGGCGCCTCAAATAACAAGCCATTCTGTGATGGAAGTCATGCTAGTATCAAGTTCAATGATGGGATGGTATAAGACTCACACTAGCCAGTGCAAAATCTTCTATTCTAACTATGATTGCTAAAACCTGAAGTACTCTGAGTAGATGGTTGTTTGTTGTACAGAATCATAAGACCTGTAAATAATGCAAAAGTAATTACGTTGAATACGATATTTCGCGTAGAAGAATCATTGACGTAGCTAGCATATGCAAAGGTCTCGATTAATGCGTTTATGCCTTGGCCTGCTGAAAATGTTATTGAAACTATCTTGACGTAATTTGGAATCGTTCTCCATAAGATTAGTAGTGTGGCTGATAATACACTAGCAAAACCCCCTCCTGATATATGATATAAAAATTGATTATTTGGCTCAGGAATGCAATTGCTGTGACCCTCACCTGTCCATGACACATACAGCGTTTCAACTTGACCGCCTTCAAATACACATGCCAAAGCATGTCCTATTTCGTGGGTGTACAAAACTGGCAGATAAAGAATAAAAAAGAACACCAATGACTTGTAAATGATGCCATAACTTTGTTGATTTTTATTTTGCACGGATACAATTATCTTATCTAAGAAATTAACTTTCCAGTAAATCATAACGTATCTCATAATAGAGTGCAGCACAAAATCATTCGTAAAAGGGGAATACTACAACTTGCTGTGAAATGATACTTCCCTATTATTCGGTAGCCATTCTCACCAATTGAGAAATTTGCTTGCCTTTCTCTTGAGAAAGTGCGTTTATCCCGCCATTCAAACTTTCAGCTGCAATGCCTTTGCCCGCAAGTACTTTAGCAACCATAAGCGAAGTGTTTCCCATCATACAAACAAGCAACGACTTGCCATCAGCTCCTCCAAGCGCTTTATCCAATTCTGGAGGAATCTCTTGGGTTGCTAAAAGTCGCTCTACATCTCTTGCCTTTGGGACAGAGATCTTGCTTTCATCAACGCCCAGCGAATTTGCAATTAGCTCTATTCCTTCCTTGCGTGGAGTATACTGTGTATGAATCCAGAGAACTCTGTTGTAGTCCCCGATGTTAGAGACAGCTTCTTGTAGATTAACCTGCAGACGGTTCTGCTTCTCTACCGTTGCCATGTTCTTTCTGTACTTTTGGATTCCATCAGCAATTATTACAACAAACTTTCCTCCTCCATCTACACCAAAGTTTGCCATCTGCATCACCGCATACAGTGCAAGGGCACTACTTTCTCCTATGTCATGCCCTTTGTTTACGAAGAACTTTAGCAGACGTTTTGCCTGCCCAAAATCTACTTCATGTTGTCCGGCATAACGCTCAGGCTCGTAGAACTTCAAGCCCGCTGCCTTGCCTTTTGTTCTTATTCCTGCAACGTCTTGGTCCCCAAGTGGAAAGACTACATGTAGAGATTTCTTTCCATATTTGTCCATCAAGTATCTGCTCAAGCCACCCGAGGTACCGCCTGTGCCAAAGGTGCAAACTATTCTGAATTCGGCAAGCGAATGGCCTTGTTCACGCAATTGCTGGTCAATCTCTGCGGCAGTCACAGTCTTATGGACATCAATATTTAGCTCATTGTCGTACTGTTCTGGGCAGAAAGAGCCGTAGATCTTTGCAAGAAGCTTTGCCAAGTTTATTATGTCCTGGCTGGCTAGAAGTTGTTCTACCTCAGAAAGTGATTTATCAAAAATGGCAGGGTCAAACCCAAGTTCAGAAAGCTGTGAGCGAATGTTCGAAGCGGTTGCTTTGGCAGCCAAAAGATTCGGGTTGTCCTTCATCCCTGGAGCAGGGCAGATGTCCATGTCAAGATTTATGATGCGAATTTTCTCATTTCTCAATTCCTCAAACACTCCTTCCTGAAGTTTTCTAGATACCAGGGTAACGACATTTAGTCCGAGCTTTGCTATTTGCCCCAGAGCTATTCCAAAGTTACCCGAGGTCGCTTCAAATATTGTACCTTCACGCCTTAGCTTGCCTGTAACAATGGCATCATGGATTATGTGGACTGCCGGCCTTACTTTGATCGAACCTGCAAGCAAGTTTGAATCAAACTTGCCGAAAACTCGCAGATCTTTATTCCCAAGATCCAAGCCGTACTCGATTCTTGCACACTCTCTAAAATCTTCAGTGATATCAATCAGGGGTGTTGCATTAACAACCTTCACTTCGCCTGGTTTTTCTTGTAGGTGAGGAACCTTGCTCCATATCTCTCGCTCAAAATGCTCAAGTAAAATGCTGTCCATGTTATTTCCCTTATTCAGTCCCTGCAATTTCTCCACCATGATATCATGCGTTGTAAGGTTTTATAAAAGATATCTAGTCTTCCAATCGTCTTGTGCCTTGATTTGCATGCTAATTTTCTATCACTTCAAATAGACCTCATCGACATAACACCACTTCCAATTTTCACCAGGCTCATATGATTTCATAACTGGATGTCCTGTTTCTTTAAAGTGTCTTGTTCCATGCTTGTTTGCAGAAGAGTCGCAGCAGCCAACATGACCGCATGTTAAGCATAGTCGCAAATGCACCCAAACAGAACCATTTTTTTCACATTCTTCACATCCTTTAGTGTTACCTTTGATTTTTGTATTTACTTTATCAATGTGTACACACTGGGCATCTGCTTTTTCCTTCACGTATATACATATTAACGCACATTAAATAATTTTATGAAAAATGAGATGTAGTTTTGGCGTCTTCTCTTCTATCTTCGAGTATGGCATATGTAGCTCCTGTCATTCCTATAGCTGTTAGCATAATCCAAAACGTATTTGTGGACATCCAAGCAACAAATAGAGCAGTGATATCGAATGGAACAATAACTCCTAACGAATTAAACGAGGTTTGCGTTGAAATTATAAAAAATAAGAAAAAAGATACTAATACCAGTGGTAATGTGAACCCAACCCCCTGATTCAAGCGATCTCCATAAAACGAGCTTGAAGATTAACTTTTCCGATTTATCTTTGGTCTTTTCAGTTTTGAAAATTTGTATTCATCCAACAAATCATAACGAGATCATAACGCTAGCTACCAGTGATTTTCTGTGTAGGAGAGAGGAGGATTCTATTTTTATTTTTTGTCGATTAGTGTTTTCTGTATGGCAAGAGTTGCTAGTGCTTTCATGGTATTGTGGGGATCAATCATTTTGGCGAGGCTCCTTTAGGTGCAACCAAAGCAGCCATTTTAGATGATTGACGATAAACAGATTGAATAACAGAACTTCGCTGCAAAGATTCTTTTACGGCCTGAACCCTGACCACGACTTTATCTTTCTCAAAGTTGATTTCTAGATTATTAAATAAGCATCTGTATTTGTTTACACTCTTGCCATCGTGCAGTGTTATGGTCCCATCCGATATAAGCAGACCATTATCAATCAACGAGTTTACCTTCCTGTAACCAGAGGTCTGTGGTATCTTACAAATATCCAATATATCTGAAATAACTATTCCCTGGCCTAATGCTGCGTTCAGAATATTTTTCTTGTCTTCATCACCAAATGCTGACAAAATCTCTGTTGCAAGATGACGATTCTCGATGCTAATCCATTCCAGATCTTGGATTTTTTGCCCTTGCAAGGAAATTACGGCTTGTAGGAACTGCTTTTCTAATCTTTGAGCAGCGTTATTGCCAAAATATTCTTTTAATACCTCATCCAATTTGGGAAAATCTTCGATAGCCTCGGTTAAGTTAAGGCCATATCGTTCAAACAACCTCTGTTCAATCCTCTTTAGCTCCATTTCGCCGAGATTTTCACTAATTGTTAAGGCTAGTGATTTTGCAATAAGGGAATCGAACCCGTTCATAAGAACGGTACATGTTTGAATACTAAAAATAGTTGTATGTTAGATTCTGACACACTAGACGAGAGTCTGTTCAATTGATTTAATTCTCTCTCATCAAATTAACACAGAAAACAAGTTCTAAAATTATATCTTGTTACAATGCAAAACTGGTTTGTATCATCTCATATATTCCAAAGTCATTGATGAAACGCTTACCTGCTCACCGTTGGGTTTCTTGAGGGAAACGTAAATGGTATGCAATCCAGTTCCCTGCCATTTTGAGACATCAGACATGATGTCTATTCTGTTGTGGAAAGAACTCGTGTTTACAAAAGTGGTATAATCCACACACCAATCCCCTTTAGTAGAGTGTAATGTAGTCTTGCCTGTACCGCATTCAGTATAATAGTAATTTCCAGTCAATTGTGGTAGTATCACTCCGGCCAATTCTCCTTGGTCATAGTATCCTGCATTATAGGGTGGCATACCATTCAGATCCTCACTTGATAATGGCTTGGGACTGGGGTCCAAAAACACTTCAATATGATCAAGCAAATAACCTGAGGGAATCTGCCCTACTAGATGAAGTTGATTCCCGTTCAGTTGTGTTATCTTCCAGTCTACAATATCATTCTCAAAATGTTCCACAAAATAAAATCTCTGGCTGTTATAGGCAATTCCAAAATTTACGCGTGTGTGGTCTGGATTGATGATATTGTCCCTGTGTCCCCAGTTGGAACTTGCATCATCGTACATCATGCTATACTCGGTATCATTGATTTCTTTAAAGGGATCAAAGGAATTTGCAAAGCAGTTTGCAGCAAGACAGTGGGCCATAACATAGCTAATATTTTCATCAACTTCGCCTCTGCCTTCAAGTTTCGTATATGTAGCGTATGGTTTTACACCATCTGTGTTCCAATGCGAAAAGTATCCTGAATTTAGCATATCGTCTGCATGGTTTTGAGCTGATTCGATATTACTTAGTACAACAGGACCTACTCCGTGAGTTTTCCTGTCTTCGTTAACCACGCGTAGTGCATATTGGTACAGTTCTTTTTTGGCTGGTGGAGGTTTTGGGTTGATTATACCAGTTGTCTTTTCAATCATGTTTCCCAAAACCTGTTTTCCAGATTCTATCGAGTTGCCAATTTGCTCTGTAGGATTATTTTGGGTTACGTATGCTGATTGCGTGAGTATCCCTGCTGTAAACGCACCATAAATTCCAATTATAGCTACAAATACAACAAGCGCAATTCCAGCTCGGTTTCTTGACATCCACCTTGAATCTTACAGATTACAGTAGTAAAGCCAAGTCAGTACGATAAAATGACATACTGGAATAGCCCTAGGAAATTGCGGCCTGATTTGCTGAAAAGTATAATTTCACCCAAATGCTTTTCAGTTTTGATAAGCAAGGAATTATCTTTGCCCGATGCCCATTCAAAAAAGGTACTGCTAACTCTGCGGTTGAGGATATTTTCGGTTCCATGGTAAGGAAAAGATTAGATTTTATTTGAACCAAGGAAAATCTTCTTTTTTTGCTTCTTTTGGGAAATCCCTGATTATAGCTTGTACTATCTCACCATGATTATATGTTATGTGCCGCAAAAATTTCTTGGAACCTTCATCTGTCTGGATTTCGTCTGTATTCTCTGACATTTCCCTAATGATTGCCTTGCATTCTTTGCATGGTTCAAATTCAATATAGAATTTCAAATTTTCTTATCACTCCTTACCAATAATATGAAATCCGCGTTATTAGTTGACTGTGATTCGTTCAAGTCGGTCACATCAATTTGACTATATAATTTTGCAAACTATGTGACTCAGTTTTTCATTAGTTAGTCAAGATATTTGAGAGGTTCTTATAAACAACATGCAGTTACGGTACAAAATTCTACAATCTATGCAAGGGGAAGGTCAAACAAAATGATACCTATGAGTGAAGAGGCCATAGTTGAAGCTGTAGGAAAGATCAGCAAAAGCGTAGTAAACATTGCAAGTGTGAGAATGGTTCAGGATCAGATATTTAGAGTATTTCCAGTGGAAGGTGTAGGCTCTGGGGTGATAATTGATAAGGATGGTTACATCCTCACCAATTATCACGTAATAGATGATGCAGAGAGGCTGAGAGTAACCTTGTCTGATGGCCGAGTATTCAATGGAAAAGTTGTTGGAGTGGATCCGCCAACTGATTTGGCAGTGATAAAAATAGAAACAAAAGAAGAGATTCCAGTTGCCAAGCTTGGCGATTCAAGCTACCTCAAGGTTGGTCAGATAGTACTTGCAGTAGGAAATCCATTCGGTTTGACTGGAGGTCCAACAGTAACATCGGGAATTGTAAGCTCGCTTAACAGAGGGATTCAAACGGAAAATGGAACGCTAGAATTGATCCAGACAGATGCTGCAATAAATCCTGGAAATTCTGGGGGACCACTAGTAAATACAACGGGCGAGGTAGTTGCAATTAATACTGCAAACATGCCTTACGCACAAGGAATAGGATTTGCAGTTCCTATTGATACTGCAAAAGCAATCTTAAAGGAACTGGTTGAGAGAGGTCGTGTTAGGAGACCGTGGATTGGAATAACATCCATGAAAATAACTCGCAGCTTGGCAAGATACTATAGATTGCCTGTAAGTGAAGGTGCACTTGTAATACAAATTGAGCCATTTAGCCCTGCTGACAATGCCGGTATGAGAAAGGGAGACATCATAGAAGAAATAGACAAGAACAAGGTTGAGGAGCCTGCTCAAATCTCAGAATATATCCATAAAAAACGAATAGGAAATAGTATTACAGTGACAATCAATAGAAACGGAAAATTAATTCAAATCCCTTTGCAGCTAGAAGAGAATAGCATTACTTATAACCGGTAGGAAAAACACTACGTTCAAAGTTCCCATGATATGGAAAATATCAGAAAATATGAAAAGGAGTATGGAATTAAGATCATGTTGCTAGTGGGTGAAAAATAGGTGCAAGTCCTGCAGGTCTTTTAGCTGCCTCTGAAGTTCTAAAGTGATTTTATCCATATTCATGCGCTCAATTCAGATTAACAAAAGTTAACTTGATTTCTGATATCTCACTTGCCTGTTTATATAGATACTTTAGTATAGTAACTATACAAATGATAGTTACAATAAAATCAAACAAGCAAGAAAAGGAGATAATGATGATTCAAAATAATCAAGGCAGAAAAACAACTTTCTTTGTATTTGGAGCAATGATGAGTGCAACAATGGCGGGAACTATTTCATTTTTTGTAGCTTTGGTAAACTTTGGAATTAAACCAGATTTCTTTGTAACATGGTTACATATCTTCTCTCTAAGCTTTCCAATAGCTTTTCCAGCAGCTATTCTTATTTCTCCAATTATAATGAAAATGGCAAATAAAATTACTAGACAAAAACTCCGCACCTTCAAGCATTTGTTTGAAAAGCCTCCAGAGATTGTCAAATAAACTTCAGCAAAGTTCTAAATTAGTACAAGCCAGACGAGGTTGACTAGATGACAGAAGATGAGAAGATCAGTAGTTCAGCTTGGAAGACACTTGTTATCCTAAGCTGTTTGGGTTTGATAGCAATGTATGCAGAGACAATGGTATTGCCTGCCATTCCAGATTTCATAAGGGATTTTAACATTTCATACAGCACATCATCCTGGATACTTTCTTCTTATCTGATTGCAGGAGCTGTCATGACCCCGATCGCAGGTAAGCTCTCAGACATCTATGGTAAAAAAAAGATACTGCTTGTTATTCTAACGGTCTACTGTTTTGGCATTTTGGCAGCAGGGTTTGCTGATAGTATAGCTTTCATGCTTGCAGCAAGAATAGCCCAAGGAGTAGTAGTCTCGATATTTCCAATAGCTTTTGGAGTCATAAGAGAAGTATTTCCTATGAAGAAGCTCGCTGTGGCCCAATCTGTATTTAGCTCAACATTTTCCGGAGGAGCCGTAGTGGGGTTAATGGTTGGCGCTGGCATAATTCAAAACTATGGATGGCATGCCACGTTCTTCTCAATGTTGCCTGTTTCAGTAGGCCTGATATTTGTGATATCGCGGTTCATTTACATTAGAAGAGCAGCAACAGTGCCGACATCAGACTCGCTTGAAACTAGATCAGAAAAGAACACAGTCAGAGCGGACTCGGCTTCATTGCGAATAGATCTAAAGGGTGCACTAAGCCTTGCTGCCACAATAATTTTATTTCTTTCCGGCCTCACTTATTTACAAAACAGTCTTGAATCTACAAGATTTGAAGTACTAGGGCTCTTTGCAGCTGCAGTAGTTTCGCTTGTATTGTTCATAGTTATAGAAAAAAGAGCAGACGAGCCATTAGTTGACCTCAAGCTAATAACTCACAGAACGCTTCTTCCGGCAATCCTCATTTTGATGATAGCTGGCCTTGCTACATTTATGGTGTATCAAACCATACCTGTCATGGTGCAAAGTCCTCGACCACTTGGATTTGGAGGAGATGCGATAACTACTGCAAGTGTCCAACTTCCGTTTATGATCGTATTATTGATTGGTACTGCTACATCGGGTTTGAGTCTAAATAAAATAGGCAATACAAAACTTGCAGCAATAGGAACCATAGTTGGCACCATCGGATTCTTCAGTCTCTTGATGTTTCATTCAACAGAATTTATGGTTACTGTCACACTGGGACTAATTTCTGCAGGACTATCACTTTCAATTACTGGTGGGTTTAATATCGTGCTATTATCATCTCCAATGCAGGTTACTGGAATAGTTCTTGGAATGACAGTACTGCTTCTCATGGTTGGCCAATCTATTGGACCAACAGTTGCAGCGATGTATCAAGAGATGTATCAAGGAACAGTAATGGGAGGACGATTCCCCTCTGAACAAGCGTACAGTCTGATATTTCTTACAGCAGGATTGATATCTCTTGTGTCTGTTGTTCTTGCGTTAGCGTTATACAGAAGAAAAATCATTCCAGCAGCTCCTTAGTTCAAAACTGGTTCAAGTTGGCTGAAAACCACTATTCAACATTTAGAGTACTACTTTCTTTACAAATTTCACAAAAAGAGAACCATCGCGATTATTCTTTGATACGGGAATAACAAATGGAAAGTATCTTGATCGCCCCACATTATTTTTTTCTTCCTTTCTGCTAGGAGTAGAATCTTTTTCATGATATTGAGGCTGTGATGTAACTCTTGTCAAACTGGGATCTTTACTTGTTAAACCAGGTATTTAGCAATTTGGTAAAATTGTTCTAACATCGGATTTCGTATTGATGTACGGATTTTGAAAAATAGAAAATAATACGATCATATAGGTTCATAGAAAAGCTACGAAATGTTTTATAATCATCTGGCGCGAGTGCTGACACTTGTCAGATGAAAGATAAGAAATTGAAAATACATCAGGAACCAAATACGAAACAAATCATACACAAGAAACGGCAACCAAAAAGAATAGATCTTTCTATAATCAGTCGACTCTTGCAATCGCTGTATTATAACAGCGGAATAAAAAAGACAAAGATCGCTATAAAATGCAATCTAAGTTACGACAAATGCGTTCTCTATCTGAATTGGCTGGAGATGATGGAACTAATTGAAAGACAAAAAGATGAAGATGGCTTTGAAACCATAGTTTTAAGCCAAAGAGGCAGTGAGCTTTATAAAAGAAAACTTGGCGATAATTGAACCAGATTTTAAGGTTTAAGGATTATTGTCACAGGAAAAATGTTGTCTAACAATTTTACTTGGCGGACAAGTAAGCGTGATTATTGCTCGGCAAAAATGAAATCTCTATCTACGCTTCCTTCAATATCTTATCTTTACTTCCTTGACAAAATCCTGAAACTTTTGAAATTCCCAGAAAAAACCTATTCCTTTTTCGGTGATTTTAAAATATTTTCTTTTTCCTCTTGTAAGTTCTATCAAGCCAGCATCAATTAATTTCCGGCAACTCTCAACGGCTTTATCGTAGGATACTTTTGTCTTCATAGATATATGAGATATTGGCATCCCCTCTATTCCTCTTTCCATACACGCTTTCAAAACTTCACCTGCTATTCCAAGGGAAGATCTGTACTGTTGTCTAAAGAAAGGCTTGATTGTAGACATTTTGTCATGCTGATATCGAGTACGTGTTTTCTATCATGGTGTTTCTTGTCTGATATACATCCAGATGTACATGACACTGATGTAACATTCCTTCAGACTTTAAACCACACTGTACACAGATGTGTTGCATGGCTTTCTTGCATACTGCACACAAGGAATATTTTGCGAAAGTTCCTCCGCATCGCCTACACGATTCATCTGGCAAATTCCATGGTTGAACATTTTTTATCTGATATGATTCTTTCATCTTATTTTGTTTTTGTTTAATGATTATTAAGTCGCGCTCACCCTAGCGATAGGTTGGATTGTTAGCTAAAAGTATTCCATAAGATCAATTCAGTTTGAGAAGGGATAAGCCAATTTTTTAAATCAAATTAGGCTGTACAAATTAATCCAATGGATAGAGAAAAAAATGCATTGACAAGCCACACTCTCGAATAGTCCGGCTCTTCAAACACTATCGGCTCCGTTGCAATAATGTTCTTTTTTTGATGCAAGTCTTTGGGATTCAGAGTTGTGAATACTAGAACTCTGGAAATCACAGACTATGCTTATATGCTCATACTAAATCAAGATCTGCAATGCATGGGGGATTAATATGGACTGTTGCAGTGACGGCAATTACGCTAATCGGATTTTTCAATCATACTGCTTTTGCTCTTCCAGATGATACGACTGCCACAGTTACACCAAGTCCTTCTACAGTAAATTTAGGAGCTCATATCACGTTTACTGTAACAGTCATAGACAATTCTAACCCTCAAAATACTCCAAATGGTACTGTAACATGGAGTGATGGTGATTCAGGCGCATTCAATCCAGCTTCCTGTACCTTATCATCATCTGGAAGCTGCACGACATCATACACTGCTTCTACAAACTCTCCTAGCTCAATCACCATAATTGCAAACTATGCGGGCAACACTAACCATTCTGCAACCTCTGGGGCATCATCGTTGACAGTAATCCATTCTACAACCACTACAGTTACACCAAATCCTGCAACGTTATCTACCGGTTCATTAACATTTGTTGTGAAAGTAAATGATACGTCTAGCTACCCAACTACACCAACTGGTAGTGTGGCATGGAGTGATGGTAGCTCAGGAGGCACATTCAACCCAACTTCCTGTAACTTGTTATCTGGAAGCTGCACGACATCATACACTGCTTCTACAAACTCTCCTAACACAGTCGCAATAACTGCAAACTATGTTGGCGATTCTTCTCATTCAGGAAGTGCTGGAACAGCATCGTTGACAGTAAACCAGATCCATTCTACCACTACTACAGTTAGACCAAACCCATCTACAGCAAACTCAGGAGCTCAAATTACATTTACTGTAACAGTAGCTGACAGTCATGCCTCTCCGACTACTCCAACTGGTAATGTAACATGGAGCGATAACAATGCCGGTGGTACGTTTAGTCATACTTCCTGTACCTTGTCATCTGCAAGCTGCACAATATCATACAATGCTGCTACCAACTCCCCTGGCACAGTCACAATAACTGCAAGCTATGCAGGTAATTCTGCTCACTCGGGAAGTGCTGGAATATCAACTCTTTCAGTAAACGTACTACATCGCACAACTGCTACAATCAAACCCAATCCGGCAACCCTGTCTTCTAATGGAACAGTCACATTTGTTATTAAGGTCAATGATTCGTCAAGCTCTCCTACAATTCCTACAGGTGCTGTATCATGGAGAGATGGTAATTCAGGTGGCCAGTTCAACGCAACCTCATGTACTCTCTCGTCAGGTGCTTGTGTATCAAAGTATACTGCATCTGGAAACCCGCCAAATATCATTACAATTAATGCAACATATTCAGGCGACGGCACTCATTTGGGCAGCTCGACCACATCACAAATATCGACAAATGTCTTTCATGGTACCACCACTACAATTACACCAAATCCAGCAACATTTACTAAAGGAAATTCAGTTACATTTACTGCCAATGTTGCTGACACTTCAAATCCGTCAACTGTCTTGATTGGTATTGTGTCATGGGGCGACTATGGTACTGGAGGCACTTTCAACCAAAACAACTGTGCACTTTCAGGTAATCACTGTTCCTTGACATATGTTCCACCCACCAACCCGCCTAATACCATAACAATAGTTGCAAGCTATGTAGGAGATTCTTATCATTCCGGCAGCTCTGGCCTGTCATCATTGTCTGTGGCTACACCGACAACTCCATCTACACCGACAACTCCATCTACACCGACAACTCCATCTACACCGACAACTCCATCTACACCCACAACTGCATCTACACCACCAGCTACTGAACAGAATAATAGTCAAGGCAACAGCGTTCCAGAATTTCCAGGTGCCCTGATCGTTTTGGGAATTGCTATTGCTTCGATAGTTGCATTTTACAGAATTAATCCAATCAAAATCTGACATTTTTTGTAAAGTGGGTTCCAAAATACGATCAGGATGGAAGCATTTCAGGATGTGAATGAGCCTTTACCCAAGCCCATCCTGTACCACCAGCCTAAACTATGTTAGACATTAATCATAACGCATTTGAAAGAATTAAAGTTTGTGAGGATTTGCTAGTGATGTTAATCTGAAAACCGTTCCTTTTATTTTAGTTTAGTTAGCTATGCTAGAATAGATGTATTGTTGTAAATATACCGTATACATGAAAAACAGCACGGAAACAAGAATACGCCTTTATTGTCCAGATTGCGGAGCACAACACATAGACAACGGATGGTATGCCATAAATCCGCACAAAAAACATCTATGTTTCAAATGTAGCAAGAAATTTCTTGTAAAAAGACCCACAATAGGAATCTAATGATTCCGGCGTATACTATGAGAATACGAACAGCTACAGTGTAACAAATTCATCGGAGAAATCGAGTATGACGCCGTAATCACCCTCCAAAACGTGGATGATGAGGTGGAATCAGGTATCATAGCTCTTATTTTGAGCAATACATTACATTCAGTCTTGAAATCTGATGAGTAGAATAAAATGTTCTATTGCTTTGTTCGTATCAAAGAGAAGTAAATCCTATATTGATTTATAACAAAAAATAATCGCGTTGTTAAACCGGTACGCAATGGTAACCATAGGCATATTATCTCTACTAATAGCTGTTGCTGCAGTCTATGGAATATCAAACTTTAGCCAGACTCAAGCAAAATCAGGACAAGTCACAGTGCCTGATTATTCTGCACAACTCGATTCACTAAAATCACAGGTTGTTTCAATGAATTCTAAAATTGATTCCATAAGTAACAAGTTGGCT
>VBPL01000040.1 GCA_005877205.1 Nitrososphaerota archaeon | reverse complement strand
TTTTAAAGAGAGAAGGCATAGCTAGACAACACCTTAACTCCTATGATGAATTTCTTGAAAGAGGATTACAAAGCATCATCGACGAAGTTGGACAGATTGAGATAGAAAGTGCAGAATATCCATACAAAATTCAGCTTGGAAAGGTAAAACTCCAACAGCCACGCATGATGGAATTGGACGGTTCAATAACCCACATAGCTCCAATGGAGGCGCGATTAAGAAACGTAACTTACGCTTCTCCAATAATGCTTGAGGCAAGTGTAGTGGAGGACGGTAAAATTCTCGAATCAAGATACGTTCACATTGGAGATATGCCAGTAATGGTAAGATCCAATGCTTGTATTTTGCACAACCTTTCTGATCAAAAACTTGTGGAATACGGCGAGGATCCAAACGATCCCGGTGGATACTTTATCATAAACGGTTCAGAACGAGTGATAGTAGGATTAGAGGATCTATCTTACAACAAGATCATTGTAGATAAAGAAACTGTGGGTGGAAATATTGTGTTTAAAGCAAAAGTTTATTCTTCGATAGTTGGATATCGCGCGAAGTTAGAACTTGTAATGAAAAACGATGGTTTGATTGTAGCTAAGATTCCTGGTTCTCCTGTTGACATTCCTGTAGTTACCCTAATGCGTGCGCTAGGACTTGAATCTGACAGAGAAATTGCCGCGGCAGTTTCATTAGTTGATGAGATTCAAGACGAACTAGAAGCCTCTTTTGAGAAGTCAGGAGATGTTCCAACTGCGAAGGATGCTATCGTATACATTAGTAAAAGAATTGCACCAGGAATGCTCGAGGAATTTCAAATTAAAAGAGCGGAGACACTGCTTGATTGGGGTCTTTTGCCACATCTTGGCAAACATCCAGATAATAGGAAGGAAAAAGCATTGTTCCTTGGAGAGGCTACTTGCAAATTAATTGAGCTAAAATTAGGATGGATAGCTCCTGATGACAAAGATCATTACGGAAATAAGGTCATAAAATTCGCTGGTCAAATGCTAGCCGACCTTTTCAGGACTGCTTTTAGAAACTTGGTTCGAGACATGAAATATCAACTAGAAAGATCAGGTCAGAAAAGAGGAATAAACGCAGTTGCAGCAGCTGTCAGGCCCGGAATAGTAACAGATAAACTAAACAATGCTATTGCAACTGGAAACTGGGGTAGAGGAAGAGTCGGTGTTACCCAACTGCTAGACAGAACCAATTATCTTTCAACAATAAGTCATCTGAGAAGAATCCAATCCCCATTAAGTAGAAGTCAGCCTAATTTTGAAGCAAGAGATCTTCATGCAACACATTTTGGAAGAATATGTCCAAGTGAAACTCCAGAGGGTTCTAACTGTGGATTGGTAAAGAATTTAGCTCTATCAGCAATAATATCAGTCAATGTTCCATCCGAAGATATTGTGGAGAAGCTCTATGATCTTGGTGTGACTTATGTTTCTGACGCCAAGGATGAATTGAAGAAAGATGGTGCTAGAGTTTTTGTAGACGGTAGATTAATTGGATATTACAAAGATGGACAGAAGCTGGCAGACTCTTTGAAAGAACTTCGAAGAAACTTCAAGATTCATCCTCATGTGGGCATCTTCTTATTCCGATCCGATGTAGAAGGATCCACCAAGAGACTTTATGTTAACTGCAACGCTGGAAGAGTTTTGCGTCCGTTAATCGTAATTAAAGATAACAAACCACTACTAACACAAGAATTAATTGATAAGGTAAGTAAGAAGTTTCTTTCATGGACTGATCTATTACATATTGGAGTCATTGAGTTAGTTGACGCTAACGAAGAAGAAAACTGCTATATTGCAATAGATGAGAGTGATGTGAAGAAGCACACTCACATGGAAGTATTTCCGTCAGCCATTCTTGGTGCAGGTGCATCAATAATTCCGTATCCAGAACATAATCAGTCTCCGAGAAACACCTACGAATCAGCAATGGCAAAACAGAGCCTTGGTTTTTCAACACCCCTGATGAATGCAAGTACCTATGTGAGACAACATCTCATGCTTTATCCTCAAACCCCGATTGTAACAACCAAAGCGATGGGTCTTTTAGGACTAGAGGAAAGACCAGCTGGCCAAAATTGTGTAGTTGCTGTACTTCCCTTTGATGGCTACAACATTGAAGATGCAATAGTACTAAGCAAATCATCTGTGGAGAGAGGATTGGGCAGAACATTTTTTTACAGAATCTACGAGGCAGAAGCTAAACAATATCCTGGAGGAATGCGTGACAATTTCGAAATTCCAACAGCGGAAGGAAACATTCGTGGATTCCGAGGGGACAAAGCATACAGATTGTTAGAGGAAGATGGTGTAATTGCAACAGAATCTACAGTTCAAGGTGGTGATATACTGATTGGGAAAACAAGTCCACCAAGATTTATGGAAGAGTATCGAGAATTTGAAGTAAAAGGACCGTACAGAAGAGATACCTCTATTGGAGTAAGACCATCAGAGAGCGGAGTTGTTGATACAGTAGTCATGACTCAATCTCACGACGGAGGAAGAATGTACAAGATTAGAGTAAGAGATATTAGAATTCCTGAAATTGGTGATAAATTCGCATCAAGACACGGACAGAAAGGAGTAGTAGGATTATTAGTAAACCATGAAGATCTTCCATATACTGCAGAAGGAATTGTACCTGATGTTTTGATTAACCCCCACGCATTCCCTTCAAGAATGACAGTAGGTATGTTTCTGGAATCAGTAACGGGAAAAGCTGCCGCATTACGAGGTAATAAAATGGATGGTTCCGCATTTGTTGGGGAAAAGTTAGAAGATGTTAAAGGAGTTCTGGAGGCTGCAGATTTCAAGTACTCCGGTAAAGAGACAATGTATGATGGAAGAAGCGGCAAGGCATTTCCAGTTGACGTTTTCATTGGAGTAGTGTACTATCAAAAACTGCACCATATGGTAGCTGACAAGATCCATGCCAGAGCAAGGGGTCAGGTCCAGATGTTGACTAAACAACCGACAGAAGGACGTGCAAGAGGTGGTGGCTTAAGATTTGGAGAAATGGAAAGAGATTGTCTTATTGCTTATGGAGCTTCTATGATGCTAAAAGATAGATTGCTTGAAGAATCGGATAAAGCAGACATATACGTTTGTGAGAGATGTGGATTAGTTTCGTATTATGATATAAAACAAAGAAGATTTGTCTGTAGAGTCTGCGGTGACAAAGCAAAAGTTACCTCAGTTTCTGTCGCATATGCGTTTAAGCTACTGCTTCAGGAAATGATGAGCCTGGATGTGGCACCGCGACTTTTGATAAAGGAGAGAGTATAATGGCACTTGAAACAATCAAGGTAATAAATGGAATCAAATTTTCAGTCTGGTCACCAACCGAGATTAGAAAATACTCTGTTGCTGAAATCACAGCTCCAGAGACTTACGATGAAGATGGAATGTCAGTTCAGGGTGGACTCATGGACGGAAGACTAGGAACACTTGAACCAGGTCAGAAATGCCTTACTTGTGGTAATACAGCTGCTAGATGCCCAGGGCACTTTGGACACA
Source organism: Nitrososphaerota archaeon (assembly GCA_005877205.1). Classification (GTDB taxonomy): domain Archaea; phylum Thermoproteota; class Nitrososphaeria; order Nitrososphaerales; family Nitrosopumilaceae; genus Nitrosotalea. The sequence continues at coordinate 67,399 of VBPL01000040.1, read as the reverse complement.
TCGAATTGGCAGAGCCGGTATTGCATATTGCCTTCATTGATAATATCTACAAGCTTCTATTAACTACCTGTAGATCTTGTTCTAGACTGAAGATACCACAGGAAGAATTGGAAGAATATCATAAAATCATGAGAAAAGAGGCCGCATATAGCGTAATATCTATCAAACACATTCCGGATGAAATAATCGAGAGAGCAAAGAAAGAGAAGACCTGCCCTCACTGCGGTAAATCCCAATACGAAATGATATTTACGAAACCGACAATCTTCATTGAAAGAACTGAACTTGGAGAAAACAGGTTACTGCCAATTACTATTCGTGAAAGATTCTCCCACATGATAGATGATGACCTTAAGCTTTTGGGATATGATCCTACCACAGCAAGACCAGAATGGTTTGTTTTGCAAGTTCTTCCGGTCCCTCCGGTAACAGTACGACCATCAATAATTCTGGAAACCGGAATTAGATCCGAAGATGACCTGACACACAAACTAGTGGATATCATTCGAGTAAATCAACGACTCAAGGAAAGCAAGGAAGCTGGAACACCCCCACTTATCGTACAAGATCTTGTTGATCTGTTACAGTATCACGTTACAACATATTTTGACAATGAAGTATCCGGTATACCACAAGCTCATCACAGGTCTGGTAGGCCTCTAAAGACTTTGACACAAAGATTGAAGGGAAAAGAAGGAAGATTCAGAGGTTCACTCTCAGGAAAAAGAGTAGACTTTTCAAGTAGGACAGTCATTTCACCAGATCCGAACTTGGATATCTCAGAAGTTGGTGTCCCAGAATCCGTTGCAATAAAACTGACGATTCCTGAAGTAGTTACAGAATGGAATGTTGAAAGACTGAAGAAGCTCGTAATTAATGGTCCAAACAAATACCCCGGTGCTAATTATATGGTAAGACCAGATGGAGTAAAAATCAGACTAGATTTTGTGGAAGATAAAGAAACTATTGCAAATAACATCGAGATAGGGTACCTTGTAGAAAGACATCTCTCCGACGGAGATATCGTTATGTTCAACAGACAGCCATCACTGCACCAAATGTCTATCATGGGTCATTATGTCAGAGTGTTGCCAAACAAGACCTTTAGACTGCATCCTTCTGTTTGTCCTCCTTACAATGCTGATTTTGATGGGGATGAAATGAATCTTCATGTTCCACAGAGTGAAGAAGCAAGAGCTGAAGCTATTCTTCTTATGCGTGTGCAGGATCAATTAATCTCTCCAAGATATGGTGGACCGATAATTGGAGCATTACGTGACTTTATCACAGGTGCATACTTACTTACAAAAGACGACACCACTCTAACACCACAAGAGTTTGCAAACCTAGCTATGATCGCAGGATATGCTGGTGCATTTCCTGAACCAGAAATTAAAGTAAAAGGAGGTCCTATGTACACTGGCAAACAATTATTTTCCTTATTCTTACCCAAGGATTTCAACTACGTCATTACTTCAAAGTGGTCTAAAGGAACCAAAGGACCAGCAAAGGACGTTGTAATTAAAAATGGTCAACTTGTGAGTGGAGTAGTAGACAAAGCTTCTATTGGTGCAGAAGAGCCTGATAGCGTTTTACACAGAATTGCAAAAGACTATGGATTCGAGGAAGCAAAGAGATTTCTTAATTCTATCTTAATTATGTTAAAGCAATTTATAACAAACTATGGATTTAGCTACGGTTATGCTGACTTGGAACTCCCTCAAAAAACCAAAGAGGGAGTTATGAATACAATCCAAGAATCTTATGACAAGGTTTATGATCTCATTTCTCAAGCCAAGAAAGGTACATTGCAGCTTAGCAGAGGTCTTTCTGCTGAAGAGGCATTAGAAGCGTACATTGTTAATGAACTTTCAAAGGCAAGAGATAGAGCAGGTAGCTTAGCAGACCGATCCTTTGATGAAACAAACGCAGGTAGAATAATGGCAACAACTGGTGCCAGAGGTTCCTCACTAAACATAGGTCAGATGGCAGGAGCCTTGGGTCAGCAGTCAATCAGAGGAAGAAGAATTCACAAAGGTTACAGTAATAGAGCATTGCCGCACTTTAAAGAAAATGATACAAATCCAGACGCCAAAGGATTTGTAAAATCAAACTACAGAGAAGGGCTTTCCACGCTGGAATTTTTCTTCCATGCGATGGGAGGACGTGAAGGTCTCGTGGACACTGCAGTTAGAACACAGCAAAGCGGTTACATGCAACGAAGACTCATCAATGCTCTTGAACATCTTAAGTTAGAATATGATGGAACTGTAAGGGATCCACACGGTCACATAATACAATTCTTGTATGGTGAAGATGGGATCGATGTAGCAAAAAGTGATCATGGTGAGGCATTTAGAATTTCAAGATTAATAGAATCTGAAAGTATCATTGATTCAGGAAAGAAGGCTACTAAAGAGGACATTGCTGAACTTGTAAAGAAATACACAAAGACCTTCAATCCACATCTTGCAAAGATTGTACACGACGCACTTGTTGAATCAAAGCTTAGCAGAGATGGTGTTGAAAAAGTATGCAAGAAATCGTTAGAACTTTATGACAAAGCTAAAGTTGAACCAGGGCAAGCCGTTGGAGTCGTTACTGCCCAATCAATAGGTGAGCCTGGTACACAAATGACACTTAGGACATTCCACTTTGCGGGTATCAGAGAACGAAACGTGACTCTAGGCCTTCCAAGGTTAATCGAACTTGTGGACGCAAGAAAAAAACCGGTAACGCCAACAATGGATATTTACTTGGAAGAAAACTATGTGAAATCAAAGGAAAAAGTAATCAAAGTAGCTCGTGAGATTTTACATACTAAGGTAAGCGCATTAATTTCAAGTACCGAAACCGATTATTCCACTAAAATAAAACTAAATCTAAATCAAGACAAGCTAAGGGAAAGAGCTTGTACCATTGAAGACGTAGTAGATGCGTTGCAGTCATCTAAGAAGAAATTTGAGATTGAGACTAGTGGTCATTCAATTACACTTACGTTGCCTGAAGAATCTGAGGCTCAATCTATACTTGCTCTACGAAATAAAGTTCTTTCTGCAACTGTAAAGGGTGTGACCGACGTAGAAAGAGTTACAATAGTACAACAAGGAGACGTGTGGGTTATACAAACATCAGGTTCTAACATTGCTAAAGTAATGGAGATAGAAGGTGTCGATAAACGAAATATTAGAACCAATAACGTTTTTGAAATTGCAAACACGTTGGGTATAGAAGCAGCTCGCAATGCTTTGATAAATGAATTGAGTTCCACACTCGAAGATCAGGGTCTTGAAGTAGACATCAGATACATCATGCTAGTTGCAGACTTGATGTGTTCGAGAGGATATCTGCAACAAATTGGAAGACATGGAATTGCAGGAACAAAGACTAGTGTACTTGCAAGGGCCGCATTCGAAATTACGGTTCCTACAATTGCCGAAGCAGCATTAGCAGGAGAAGTAGAAGAACTCAAGGGTGTCACGGAAAATGTCATTGTTGGAGCAAACATTCCAATCGGTACAGGTACGGTGGATCTGTACATGAAGGTCGTAGAAGATGGTTAAGATGTTAGAAAAAGTCATAAAAGATGCAGTGAAGGATGGTAAGTGTTCTTTTGGAAGCAAGGAAGTCATTAACTCCATGAAAAATACAAAGCTAGTTGTACTATCGCATTCTGTTCCGGAAAGAATGTTGCAAAAAATCCAAGAAGCAGCCAAGAATTTAAAGGTGCCTACCCTAAATTACAACAGTTCTTCAGTTGAATTAGGTAGGCTATGTGGAACTCAATTCCGTATCTCTGCTGTATCACTGAAAGCCCTAAGCGATACCAATCTTAAAACAATAATAAAAGAGCTGGAAACAGAGAAGCAAGAATAAATGTCTTGTTTTTCTTACACCTTCTATCAAGATTTAAATGTGTCCCCCCGAGATCGGATTTAAAAAAGACATGACAGAGACAATCAAACTAACAACAGACCAAATAAAATTAATGTCACTTTTTCAGAATGTGACGGGAGCTACGGCAAGGGACTGCATCGAAGATGAAAAACAGGACAGAGTAATATTTGTGGTAAATCCTGGCAAGATGGGCCTTGCTATTGGTAAAGGTGGTTCTACAATAAGAAATTTACAAAATGTAGTTAAAAGAAACGTTGAACTTGTTGAATATTCGGAGGATCCTGCTGAGTTCCTCAAAAACATGCTCAATCCAAAGCTAATCTCTGAGGTGAAGATAAACAAGAGACTGGATGGTTCTCTTCAAGCAATTATACTAGTTGATCCGAAAAAGAAAGGAATCGTTGTAGGAAGAGAAGGTCGCAATGCTGAGAAAGCAAGACTACTAGCAAAAAGATACTTTCAAATTTCAAGTGTTTTAATACAAAGTCCAGAAAAAATATTGGAATAATGTCTTATGGCAAAATCTCCTCTAGGTCTATTTGCAGGAAGAGTTCTCAGAGATAAACGCAAGAGACAGAAATGGTCTATTGGCACTTACAAGAGACGAGAGCTTGGTCTTGACAAGAAGGCAAGTCCTCTTGGCGGAGCCCCACAAGCCCGTGGTATTGTTTTAGAAAAAGTTGGAATAGAAGCAAAGCAACCAAACTCGGCCGTAAGAAAATGTGTTAGAGTTCAGCTCATCAAAAACGGAAAAACCGTAACAGCATTCCTTCCAAAAGATGGTGCCCTTAACTTTGTTGATGAACACGATGAGGTACATGTGGAAGGAATGGGCGCATCCATGGGAGGAGCCATGGGTGATATTCCAGGAGTAAGATGGAAAGTCTTTAAGGTAAACGGAACCTCTCTTAAGGAACTTGTTTATGGTAAGAAAGAAAAGCCTAGGAGATAAAAAATGACTGAAACTCAAACTCAAAACCTTCTCCTTTTCAGAAAATGGGATCTGACAAAGATCGATATAAAAGACCCGGGTCTCAGAAACGTAATTTCACTAAAAAGAGAGATAGTACCAATTTCTTTTGGGCGTTCTGCATTAAAGCGATTCAATAAAACTGAAGTCAATATTGTGGAAAGGCTAGTAAACAAAATACTACATTTTGGAAGGAAATATGCAAAGAACACGGGCAGAATGGGGGGAAAAAAGATTCATGCTATCAATACTGTAAAAGCAGCATTTGAGATAATTCATCTTAAAACAGGCAAGAACCCTGTAGAAGTGTTAATACGCGCAATAGAAAATTCTGCTCCCAATGAAGATACTACAAGAATTGTCTATGGTGGAACGGTCTATCACGTATCTGTTGATGTTGCTCCGCTGCGAAGAGTTGATCTGGCACTAAGATTCATAGCAGAAGGTATTAGAGACGCATCTTTTTCAAATCCTAAAGCTATAGAAGAAAATCTTGCAGAGCATCTGATTTTAGCTGCAGCAAATGATATGAATGCCCCATCTGTTAAGAAGAAAAACGAGCTAGAAAGAATAGCAATGGCCTCTAGATAAAGGTCAATTCTAAAAAATAGTAAGATAGCCCGAGGCAGATTCGAACTGCCGTCTCCAGGTGTCCTCTCATGAGATCCAGAGCCTGGAATCCCTAACCCAAAAATTGTTTGGCCACTAGACTATCGGGCTATCGAAACGGATGAGATTGGCTGAGAATATAATTATTTTGTACTGGCTTCACGAACTGCTGTTGCATAATCACAACTTGCTTTTAACCTCATATATGGAATAAGTCTATAGTGAATGGAATAAAGATTATTTTCCTTGTATAGTATTCCTTTTAGTAAAAGTGAGACAAAGCCTCCAGCGATTCTGGACGGTGGAATATTTAACTCCTTGCAGACTTTGTCGCGTCTTTTCTTGTATTGTTCTAATGTGAAACTAACACTGTCTTGCTCCAAGATTAGTGGCCACATTACTTTTTCCCATACTAATCTCCGGTTTTGTGTGGCAGAGGCGTATTTTCCTTTCTCTTCTAACATTGATAACGTTCAAAAGTTCATGTCTCAATTTATGGGTTGATGCAATCCAAAATTGAAGAAGCACTTGAACTCTTATCAAAGGATTGGAAAATTGAGCCAATAATTCGAGATTTTGTTTTAGGTAAAAGAAACGACGTCTCGGATTATCAAATAAAAGTAAAAGATGTAATTTTTCATATTCCTTATTTGACTACTGAAAACGGGTATATATTATGGAAATGTTATTGGCCAGATTGCCACAATTGCTGCAACAGGCAAGGACGGCTCCCGCTCACATCAGATGATTTGATAACCATAAGTAAGAATCTGAAATATAAAAAAGTCTCTGACTTTGTGAAAAATGAAACCAACATTACAACTTGGGACGAGAAGGGACCTACTGGAAATTCCGTAATTATTACTATGATAAACCTCAAACGGAAGGGGAATGAGATAGAAACAGAGGACGGTACCTACATTAGATGTCGATTTCTTGATGAGAAGGGGTATTGTGGTCTCCATCCATCCAGACCAGGAGTATGTTATCTGTATCCCTTCTCATCATGGCTTGAGAATGAAAAGGGTATGCCAAGAGTTCACGCAACATACCAGCTTACCGGTGACTGCCCTGGTTTTTACTTTGCAAAATCTATTGATGAAATGAAAGATATTCTGATACAATATTCTCAAATAATCTACGATTACACCATGAGCTCAAATAGAACAACCAGAGAAAATTTCGGTTGTGTAAGTATGGGATTCTAGGCTTTTGCCACTTTCATCATGTCACTCATTCGGATTTCCATTCCGAATCTCTTTTCATTTTTCTTCATGTATCTGTAGATAGCTATCAAATCTGCAAAGTGTTTTAGTATGCCGAACTTGCTTTCCATTTTGTTTCTAATGAAGGATAAAACTTTTGGATATATGGAGAACTGTTCTAATACCTCTAGTCTATATCTTTCGTTGTTACCGAGATTTTCGATAAAAATATCCGCACATGTCAGACTTGGGATAATTCCCTCCCCAAGCAGAGGATACACAGTTCCTATGGATTCTCCAACACCAACAACCTTTCTGTGATAAAATGGCTCGCACATATCTGGGGTAGCAAGACGAATAGGCCTTCCCACTGTCTTGATTACTTTGCCACCATATTTTTTCAAGAATGCATTTGTCTCAGTGATATGGGTTCTGTTTTTATCCCCTGCACCTATGTGAGCAAGATTCTTTCCCAGTGGAAAGTACCAAAAATAGCCGCTCATAGAAACGAAGGGCTTAAGATAAAAGTCATCAAAAGGAACACCATTCTCATATTCAACCTTATATTGGAAAGTTGGTACGTGGAAATCACGAACAAGTCTAGGCAGATAAGACCTGTGAAATCCTGTTGAATCTATAATTATATCGAATTCAGATTCCAAATCTTCAATCTTTGGCACTGTTCCATAATGTACCTTGCAACTTTTTACCATATCCTTTATCAAACCAATTTTGTTGTAGGTGCACAGACCCATAAGTTTGATAGTGAATCGCTGAGAATTCATGTCGATATACATGGTCTTGCCTTCATGGATCACATGATCATTAAAATTAAGTCCACACTTCTTTGTGAATTCGTGCATAGGTCCCTTTGTCGTTCCCCAAGCACAAATTGAATCATGATTTTCTTGAGTGGATCTCTCGAAACCCGTCACTTCATGTTCATTTTTCAGTCTTGCAAGGAGATATGCACCGGCGACTCCGATACCAACTACAGCTATCTTCAAACGAGCTAATACCCAGAATTACCTAATAAAAAGATGTGGCCCAGATTAGATTATTCTATAAGAATGGCTGGTTTGTACGGTCTTGCCGTTCTAGCTTTGTTTTTTGGATCATACTTATCCTGATCTGACTCAGAAAATACCTGTACCGGTATTCCAAACTCGCTTTGAATAAGCGAGTCAAGTTCAGAAAGAACTTTTCTTTCATCAATAAGTTCTACCTTATTCTTTGATTCGCTTTCCTCTTGGGACTCGGATAAAATATCATTAACAGTCTTTTTTACAAAGTCTGGATCTTTTTTTATCTCTTCAATGTCTTTATCAGCTATCAGAGATTTTATTAATGCACCTATGTTAACCTCACCAGCCATGACTTTGGATAGAATTTCGTGATAAGCTTTTACTTTCCATGGCGTGGCTGTATAGACAATAATTTTCTTTGGACTAATTCTGGTCACCTTGATTATCTTCTTGATGTCATCTAATGTAAGCTTCAAGAGGTTCTCAGACTGAATTGACTGAAAATCAATCTTACTTTCAATTGCAATAGGCCATACAGTTTTTGATGCTAAACCAGGATTTGCTAGCCCTGACCACATCTCTTCTGAGACATAGGGTACAAATGGTGACATCATAGCCACTCTGGCAGAAAAGATCTCATGTAAAATCCCTGAAAAGTCTGTTCGCTTTTTAGCCATTGCTCGTTTCAAATACCATTGAAGATCTGTCTCGAATTCGTATAACACATGGTGTAGTGCTTCTCGCAATCGCATTTTTTGCATTGAAAAAGTTGTTTTTGCAATCAATTGTTGCAATCGACTTTGAAGCCATCTGTCTTCCTGTTGAAGATCGATATTCTTTAATGGTTTGTATTTGGTGCATTCATCCAACATATTTTCTAATTTGTTTCTGATTCCTCTCACTGCTTCTTGATTAAAATCTGCATCCTGTAAAAGCTCAGCTGAAATCAAAATTGCAAGCCTAATTGAATCGGCACCATGTGTCCTTATGGCATCTCTGAGAGGTATGATATTTCCCATAGACTTTGACATCTTTTTTCCTTCCATCATAACAGAACCATTAACGACAATTTCTTCGGGCCAGTATTTTCTTGGAAATATTGCTAAATGGTTGAATATGAAAAATGTCAAGTGATTTGGTACTAGATCTCTACCAGAGTGCCTAGCATTAACTGGATAGAAGTATTGAAATTCGTCTTTTATTTTTTCCAAAACCTCTGGCTTTATTTTACATTCTGACGAAATCTTCCTTGGTTCTCCTTCTCCCAAGAATACATAATCAAAAAATGTATTAGATATATTATCAGATGTGATTTCTTTACTGTTTACATATTTTGCTATAATATAGTATGCCATGTAAATAACCGAGTCTGACAGACTTTCAATTATCCAATTTTTGTCCCATGGTAACTTTGTTCCAAGTCCATGTTGCCTGGCACAGGCTCTCTCACGCAACCAGTCAACTACATTATTGAATTCATTTCTGATTTCCTCGGGGAGGATTCTCATTTCGTTTATCCACGAATGCGTTTTTTGTTTCCATTCTGGATCCGAATAATTTAAGAACCATTGGTTATCAAGAAGCTTAACTACACATTTAGCTCCACATCTACACCTGACAGGAGATTCATTCAACTCGTACAAAATATCCGCGTTACCGCTAGCCAGAATCCATTTCTTTACCTCTTCTTTTGCTTCTGAAACTACTTTTTTGGCAAATTTGCCAGTATTTTTTTTCAGTTTTCCACCGTAGAATTCTCTTGAATACAGCTCTTTGGTAGCTTCATCAAGTCTGGGATTATTTTGATCACCTATTTGGAAATTTTTAACAATGTCTTGTGCTGGAACCTCGCCATAACCTTCAGTTTCTATTATGGAAATCGGTTTGATATCTACAATGAGAGCAAGATCTGGATACTGACTGACATTCTTTTTCAAATCTTCCAAGGCTTGATAATCAAACGGGGCATGTGCTGGAACCGACATTACAATTCCTGTACCGTTTTCGCTTTTGACAAATGTGGCAGGCAATACAAAAACCTCCTCATTTCGTTCTGGCACTTTTACCTTCTTGCCAACTAGGTCCTTACCTATGATCTTGCCAGTCTTGGCTATTTTCTTGTTCAGGAATTCCAACTTGGTGGCACATTCTGAACTGACTATCCATGATTCATTGTCTACCTCTACGATTTCATAGATAACGTTAGGATTGATCCAAAGGTTGGTGACCCCAAATATAGTCTCCGGCCTTAAGGTAGCAGTTGGGAGAATATATCTATCATATCTGAATTTGATAATGGTATACTCTGTAAAGCTGGGCTCTACATCACCTAGGGTATCATGTTGAGAGACTGGGTTTTGGTCCCTTGGACACCATCCGACTGGATGAGTACCCTGAATCACAAGATTCTTTTCTTTTAATTTTCGAAACTGCCATTCGATGAATTTGTTGTAAACTGGATCTATTGTTGTAAACTCTCTTCTCCAATCTATTGAATATCCCATTTCTATCATGCCTGCCTTTATCTCCTGATGAAAATAATCTGCAATTTTTATTGGTTCTGAAAATTCTCTAATATTCTCCTCCGGCACTTTGTATAACGTACGGAATGTTTCAATTAACTCCTTGTCATTTTCTTGAACTCTTCTAGCCATACCAAGGATTGGTGTTCCTGTATAGTGAAAACCCATTGGGAAAAGGACATTATAGCCCATCATGCGCATGAATCTTGCATGGACATCAGCTAGGGTGTAGGTTCTTCCATGTCCGATATGTTGCGGAGAATTGGGATACGGATAAGCCACAGTAACAAAGAATTTTTTCTTGGTATCAGGATCACTCTCAAACTGTTTTTCTACACACCATCTTTGTCTCCACTTCTCTTCAAGGGATGTCCAATCCACTGTCATTTCACTTTCCAAGAATAGACTGTTCTGCTGCTAAGAGGGCATCTTTTATTTTTGATATGTCCTTTCCACCACCTTGGCCAAATGTGTCTCTTCCGCCACCTGATCCACCAAGAACCTTTGCCATATCTCTTACCAAATCCCCTGCCTTCATGGTATTGACTGCGTCAGAACCAGAGAATGCTACTATTAGAATTGTTCCGCTTCTTATAATTAGCGCGCAATAAATCAGTGATTTATCAAGTTTTACTGCCTGTTCTCCAACCGCTATGTGGAATTCTTCATCGAGTTCTTCTTCAACAGTAGAATACAACTTTACTTTCCCAAGGTTTTTTGCTTGAGCGATAGCATTTCTTGCAGCTGATTCTGATATCCTTTTGATTAGTTGCTTGATCTTTCTTTTGGCATCGTCAGAATCCCTCATCGCATGGTCAAATGATTCTAGGATCTTTTCTTTGCTAGAACCAAGCGATTTTACAACATGCGAGATTTTTTTGTCTTGATTTTGAGTGTATCTTAGGGCGTAATCTCCAGAGACAAATTCTAGTCTTACTACTCCATCTTGTATTCTTTCAGCTTTTATTATCTTGATTAATCCTAATTCACCTGTCTTTCTTACATGAGTCCCACCACAAGCTTCTACGTCGAAATTCTCAATGTTTACAATACGAACTAGCTTTACGGGAACAACCCCTCCTTGGTATATTCTGAATCCGTATTTTTGTTCGGCCTCTCCCCGTTCAAATTCATTAATGACAATTGGAATGTTTTTTCGGATTGTTAGGTTTGCAAGATCTTCTATTTTCGTTATCTCCTCTTCGGTGAGGTTTGAATGGTGTGTAATGTCAAGTCTCCCATAATCCATTTCTTTAAATGCAGAATGTTGCCAAATCCATGAACCCAATGTGCTTCTTGCCGATGCATTTAGAACGTGCGTACTAGTATGATGCCTTGTTATGCCGTATCTGCGCAAAGAATCTATCTTGCACTTTACGGTCTCTCTCTCTTTTGGTACACCTCCCTTTAGCTCATGAACTACTACATTACCATGTTTGTTAACATCAATAATATCATAGCTTCCAATCTTTCCATGATCCGGTTCTTGGCCTCCGCCTCTTGGATAGAAAGATGTCTTGTCAAGTACCACCAGTTTGTTGTTTATTATTTTGAGAACCTTGGCATCAAATTCATGAGGATCGTCCTTGTAGTATAACAGATCCGTATCAGGAATTCCATCAAGGTTCAAGACTTCGGTTTTTTCGGTCTTTTCTGATTGGTGAAGATCAGATAATCTTTCGTAGAATGTTTGAGGAATTTCATAGATTATCTGAGTCTCCTTTAGAAAGTCAGGAGTTATACCGTCTGATTCGTATAGTCTAATGAGGTCATCTACAGTCAATTTCTTGTTTTGAGATCTCATAGTGCTTGCAATGGTTTTCATCCTGACCCTGGACTCGTTATACCTGTCTTTTTCTACTTCAAGTATTGTCTTTACATCCTTACGAGTTTCTTCAAGTTCTGGATAAGTTAATTTCAAATAATCGATGTGTAAATCAACGAGTTCGGCAAGATCAAAATTCCAGCCAAATCTATCAGCTGTTGCCAGTGTCCTTCTGAGCAACATTCTCAGGTTATATCCACCTCCTACGTTACTTGGTAAAGCACCATCAGAAATTGCAAAAACCAGAGTCCTTAGGTGATCAGCAATGAGGTACACTCCTTCGAGTGGAGAAATAATCTTGTCTTGTTTTTCTAGATCAATACCTACAAGCTTAGCAGCAGTCTTTCTTGCTGACAAGATATCAATAGATTTAGAAAGATTTCTTGCGATAGCCCTAAAGTATTTTGATATGATCTGAGAGTCAATTTCAACGCCAATCTTTTGTATCATGTGTTTTGTTATTGGACCAAAGCAGCAATCATAGGCAGTTGGCGTCCCCATTGTAATCCAGGCAAATCTTTCAAGACCTGCGCCCATGTCAATTATCTTCTGATCTAGTACAGAGTAGTTGCCAAGGTCTCCTTGAAATTCAGTAAATACTGCATTACCAAGCTCTAAGCCTCTTACAAAAAACTCAAGCGAGGAACCAAACGAACCTCCGCCCGCCCAAACATCTTCAACGAATACTATTTCGTTTTTATTGATTCCAAATTTCTCAGTCAACAGTCTAAAATCAAGGTCAACACACTTGTCTTTCCAATATCCTTGTGAGTTTGGTATGCTATGTTGCCCAATCATACAAAAACTTGAAAAGTGTCTACCAGTGACACCAACATTCTCTATATCTTTGAACCGAAGACACGTCTGCGGTACCACTAGAGGATTAGCTGGAAACTCAAAAACGACTTTTGAACCCATAACTCTTTGAAAATCTACAATCGAAGCAATTGTAAAGTAAAGATCATCACGCCATCTACAAACAACAGGATACCTACTTACAGACTTGTGACCATTTTGAACAAAAAATGATTCTACTTCTTTCCAAGATTGAGTATAATCAAAGCGTTTGCTTGTGGGTGGATCCCCGATGAATGAGTAACTATCATCAGAATGATCAGGACAAGAATTCGATCTGTCATCTAATGTCCAGTAAAATCGCTTGCACTTTGAACAAGATTTTCTTCTAAATCCCTCGTTTTCGAATAGTGCAACCTTATAGTACCTTTCAGGTTCAGCCGAGAACTTGGAAAGGATTTGGCTCTTGTCCATTTCACAAATTTTTGTTCTGACCGATATTAAGCATTCTGGAGCAACACATTAAATATGATCTTTTTTGAGAATTTCTTATGTTCTCTATGTTCGGAACTAAAGGATGGAAAGAGGGAGAATATGTCTTTGCTTCAAAGCCTAGTGGTGAATACCGTGACATAGTTGTTGGCATTGTGACTGGCGTTGAAGATACTAGGATAGGAGTCAACGGTATCGTCATAAACCCAGCTGGACTGAAAAACAAAGTATCTCAAGGTAAAGCAGGTCCTCAATCAATTGGAATCTTAAAGAATCCCATGCCAAAGGATTGTATCTTAGCTTTAATTTACAGGGTAGAGTATGATAATTTTACTGGAGTCTTTGATGTAAATACTGATCACGTTGTGAAAATCCACAAAAATATACACAATATCATAACAGGATGGGTAAGAGAATCAATTCCAGAATTGATAAACAACGTCTTATCTTTACCTGACGGTACTGAAAGAGATCAAGCAAAGAGAGTCCTAAAGCAAAGAATGGATACCCTATATGACAAGGACCTCAAAAAATACATGTACTCGATCTGTAGGGGTCTCAAGATCCTAAACTAAAATATTGCCCAAATATTTTTGATGGCTTGAAATTCTCCATAGTTTTATATTATGCCTCTTGCAAAACTCGTTTACAATGGAATACGTATACGCTGCATTGCTTTTGCACAAAGAAAAGAAGGAAATCAATGAAACTAATATATCAAACATTATCAAAGCTTCAGGAGTCGAGGTAAATGAAGCACAGGTAAAAGCACTCGTAGCTGCCCTTGCCGATGTAAATATTGACGACGCAATCAAAGCCGCTCCAGTTGCAGTAGCAGCAGCGCCAGCAGCGGCACCAGCAGCAGGTGGCGGAGCAAAAGAAGAGAAGAAAGAGCCGGAGACTCCATCAGGCAAGAGTGAAGAAGAGGCAATGCAAGGCCTTTCTGCATTATTTGGCTAAATCTGTTCTTTCTGATTCGTTTTTTGTTATTATTCTCTAAACGTTATTTACTATAGCATCCAATACTTGCTATTTGACTGAATTTTCATTATCAATACAAACCATAATTCTTGCATTGGATCTTTTTGGAACAATGGCTTTTGCTGTTACTGGTGCGTTCAAAGCAATTGAACACAAGGCAGACATTGTAGGTATCATTATCTTAGCAACAATCACTGGTGTAGCTGGTGGGACCATACGAGATATAATCATAGGCCACTTTCCTCCACGTTCAATATCTGATCCTAATTATGTGATAATTACTGTGGCAACTGGCGTTGCAATATTTTTCTTGTACCCAAAGATGCAAAAACACTGGAACCTGTTTCTAAAATTTGATGCTTTGGGGCTAGGTGTCTTTACCGCAATTGGCGCTACATTTGCGTATCAAGCATTCGGCATGAATTTTCTTGCTATGGCGTTGGCAGGAATGGTGACTGCTGTGGGCGGTGGAATCTTGCGTGACATGTTTGTAAACGAGGTACCTATGGTCTTTGTAAAAGAACTATATGCTTCAGCAAGTTTCTTAGGTGTTGTAGTCTTCTACCTTCTCCTAAGTGCAGGTTTTATGCTAGAAACAGTAGCGATAGTTTCTATAATTGTTACAACTATGCTCAGATTAGTAGCAATGAAATATAATTGGAATTTACCCAAAGCACGCGAGAAATAGTTCTGCTTTACTGAGGAGTGTAGTTCTTTAGCTTTCCTGCAAGAGCACGAGCTTGTGAATGAGCCTTTTGAACTGTTTGCTGCTTTGTTTTATCTGTAAGGAAACCGGACTCTATAGCAAGTGATCTTGCATGCTGTGCTGCTTTTGCAAGCATCATGTTGACATTCTCTTTAGTAACATATCCTATCTCAGTAGATAGGGCCATTGCTTCTTGGTGTGCTTGTGCAAAGGCTTCTCTATACTTCTTGACGTCAATTACCAACTCTTCCTGATTGTATAACAGGCTTTCCTCCAATGCTGAATTGAGTACAATTCCAGCCTCTACTGGCTTGACATCAAGTTTGCTCAAGAGAGTTGCAAGTTTTATTGAAATTACATCGCCTTTCTTTGCAGCTGTAGAGTCTTTTGTTATCCAAATAGTACCTTGATCAATCTTAGTTGCTACACCCGCTTCCTTAAAATCAGTAAGGATTGGACCAGGAGTAATTCCTGTGTTGCCGGCTTTGATTACTACATCGATACTTGCTTTGTCTCCACCGCGAGCTGCTAACATTATCTTGTTTTTACCCAAGAGAATGTTTAACTTGAAAGGACTCATGTTTGTGAACAGTAGAACACATTGGCCAACCAGTTTACCAGCTAACTTTTCAACTGCAGGAATCTTCAAAGAGGCAAGAGCCTTTTGTGCAACTTTATCCTTTATACTTATAATTTCAACTTCGCCCTTGAATTTCTTTCTTAATGGTAATAGTTGTGAAGATCTAACCTTTTCCATTCTGACGACAGCAATTACTTTGTACTTTTTAGGAAGCTCTTGAAGCTGTTGGTACATCTGAGCTTTCTTTTGAGGATACTTTGTTCTATTCTGATACATTTTATTTCGTTCCTGCTTGTACCGGTCTAACTATCTTTCCCATGGTAGTCTTTACCATGATTTTCTTTATGTTCTTGTCTCCGCTTGGTAGTTTTTTCTCAACAGTACTAATTACAGCATTTGCATTAGCTAGTAGATCTTCATCTGACATTGTCTCATCACCTATCTTGCACGCAACAGAAAGAGAATTTCTCAGTCTTACTCTAATCGAAGATCTAAATCTATCCAAAATGGAATCAATTGGAGCATTAAATGGTACTGGTGTTGGCATCTTTCCTCTTGGACCCATGAATTGACCTAATGTCTTACCTACATTAGCCATAAGTTGTGTATCTGCGAGGAAAAAATCATAACCATTAATGAGTTTGCGTGATTCACGTTTGTTTGCGCCAACTTGCGCAAGTTGAGTTCCATCTACAACCTTGTCTGCATTTGCGCTCTTTGCCTTCAAGCCAAGATCTCCTGATGCTATTACACATATGGAAGCTGGCTGATTCATCTTTTTTGGAAGTTGAACGGTCTCATTTATTGCAAATCCTTTCTTTACGTCAATATCCTTGAAAACCATGATCATCTCTACAGCTTGCTTGAACTTCCGTTCCTTTGTACTCTTCTTGGCATCACTTATCATCTGAGCTATCTGGGATTCGGCAATCATTACGAAAGGGTTTCTGAAAGCCTATTTAAAATCGTTTAGCGCAAGTGTGCGGGAAAGAATTATCACCTAAAGATTTTCGTATCATCTAATTTGTCCTAGGAACACAACCTTGAGAAATAGAACTTACATTTATTAAATAGTAACAAAAAGTAGTCGCAAAGTTGCACAAATTTGATGAACTTGATATGAAAATAATAACCGAGCTCACGCGAGACGGTAATGTCTCTGTTCCCAACCTTTCAAAGAAGCTGGGAATAAACACTTCGGTTCTTTACAGTAGAATAAAGAGGCTCATAAAGAAGAAACTGATCAAAAAGTTCACTATAATAGTAGATGAGTCTCTCATTGGAATTGGGGTAAGGGCTACAATGGGAATAAACAGAGATCCGAAGCTTAAAGACCAGATTCAGAAGGCCCTGATGAAGACACCCGAAGTAATTGAGATATCAGAAGTTACCGGCAGATTTGATATTCTAATAACTCTAAGGGCAAAGAATCTTGAAGAGCTTCATACTGTGGCCATTGAGAAGATAGGCAAGATAGAAGGGATACAGAACACTGAAACCTTTGTAGAATTACAAAGAACAGATAAAGATCCTACATATACACTTTGAGTTAATTACTTGAATTTATCATCGAATTTGTCTGCGTCTATTTCTGCGGTTATTTCCTTTGGATTTTTTCCATTGATCTTTATGCCAAGTGATAAACAGGTTCCAATAGCCTCCTTCGAAGCCGATTTTATATCTTGTGCATAGGATGAGTCTATTTTCAGCTTCGCAACCTTTACCACGGCATCAATTGGTATGTCACCTACCCATGTAGTACCAGAGGTTCCAGAACCCTTTTGAAGTCCAGCCTCTTTTAGAATCAAAGCTGCCGCTGAAGGAATTCCGACATCGACTGTCCATTGCTTGGTTTTCTTGTCGACAGTAACGGTTACAGGAACCTTCATTCCCTCAAAGTCTTTGGTTTTTTCATTGATTGCATTAACTATCTGCAAAATGTTTACACCAAGAGGACCTAATGTTGGACCTAGGGGAGGACCTGCATTTGCTTGACCCCCTGTTACAAGTGCCGACACAGTTTGAAGTTCTGCCATAATTTTTCTTCCCCCTTCACTGTAAATTTAATCCTTTGCTACTGAGTTGATGGTTTTAGATAATTTGCATCAACAGTAACTGGTAACTGATATGGAGCATCAAGCAAGATCACAGTTGCTTCTTCTTTATCGTGATCTATTCGTGTAACGGTAGCTTTCATGCCTTTGAATGGACCACCAATAATTTCAACAATCTGGTCTACTACAAGCTCTGATACGGTGGATTTTTTGATCAAATAACCCTCTATATCTTTGAACTGCAATTCTCCTCTAAGCTGGCCACGGATGTGCCTTATTCCTTGCAAGGCATCAAAGGCAGCATTTGCATCTATGGCTTCAACTACGACATACCCTTTCAGGTTTTCCAAAAGTAAAACGGACTGTATGTTTAATTTCTTTAGTTTTATTCTATTCTCAAGAAGACCCATCACCACCTTTTCTTGACCTCCAGTTGTCCTAACAGCAAAGAAATGTGATTTTACTTCCTGTGTCAATCCTATCTGTGTCCTAGATTGATTACGGCAAAGGTAAACTGAATGATGAATCCTATACCGCCAACTGTTGCGATTCCAAGAAGAACTAGTCTAAGATGTTGCATATAATCGTCCTTGTCAGATTTTTTGGCAAGCTTAATTGTGTTGGCCATATCCTTTAACATTTGTCTTGGGTTTACCATTGGAGGACGTTAATAAAGTGCATTTATAATTCTTATTTTATGCAGTTGCTTGTGGCCTACCAATCTGATCCGGCTGGTTCTAACATGGCTTCATTTATCTCAAAAAACATGACACAAAATGGTGATGTTTACCGTGGAAAAAACTTTGATCTTGCAATCATCTCAACCCCTGCAATTTCCGCAGATTGGCTTGAAGAAAAATACAACTATGACGGTTATGTCTTTTTGTCAAAACACGCCTCCGAGAGTGGCACGCTCGCACTTACTTGTCACAGTACCGGAAACTTTGCAGACGCTCAATTTGGTGGTAATCCAAGACAGGTGGCAATACCCCACCCATATCTACAAAAGTCATACATGCAGCACCTTTGGAAAAAGCGAAATGTCTTCTCGAAATTTGAGATTACAATTGAAGCGACTCATCATGGCCCTACTGCACTAAGTAAACCTACTCTATTCATAGAAATAGGCACCACACGAAAGGAGTGGAATGACAAAAAATTATGTGAAAGCGTAGCCACAATAGTGGTAGACGAGATGTTAGAACAGCCAAAAATACACGATGTGGCAATTTGTTTTGGTGGTACCCACTATCCCAAAAAATTTAACAAGGAGCTAATTGAAGGGGAATTGGCTCTTGGAACTGTCATACCAAAACATGCCTTGGATAATTTGAACGAAGACATCTTTTCGCACATAGTGAAGCGGAATAAAGAAGCCAAATTTGCACTAGTTGATTGGAGTGGGGTTGGTACAAATAAACAAAAAGTGGTTGATTTGATTGAGAAAACAGAGCTGGAGCTGATAAGAGTTTGAATCTAGAACACAAAGTATACAAGAAACTTTTGGAAGTGCCAAGAGGCAAGGTTACAACTTATTCCGAACTTGCAAAAGCAGTAGGACTCAAAAACGGCCAGAGAGTTATTGGTAGAATAATGAACAAGAATCCATATCCTGTTCTTATTCCCTGTCACCGAGTTATCTTGTCAAGCGGAAAAGTAGGAGGATATGCATGGGGTCAAAGGGTTAAAACCAAAATGCTCGCAAAAGATGGAGTAAAAATCAAGAAAGGAAAAATTCTTGATTCCGATACAATTTATAGATTTTGATTTATTTTTTTGAACGTACTTCTTCAATCAAAGTACGTAAATGAGCAAGATTTCTTACTTGGTTTCCGCTAACTTGTTTGTAAAGCTTCCAGTAATTCTCATTTGTTATTTCTTTTCTTGACTTTAATACCTTGAGCCGATAACGCATCGCTCTTATCTTGTTAACGTATACTTCCTTTTTTCCTACTCTAGCTCCTATGCTGCCTTTCTTTGAGCCTTGTTTGGTACCACGCTTACGCCGCTGGAGCTTTTTGAAATATGCCCTACCCTTTGAAGTTCCTTTGATCGGCTTTATCTGAATAACATTTGCAGTAATTAAACTGCGAATGTTATCACGCGTAATCGCATCTGCAACATCATCAAGATACTCTGGATCAAACTTTACTCTACCTAGGCCTACTCGAAGAATTCTTGAGACTAGTTGTCTTTTCGTTCTAAGATTTACTACCACTTATTGACACCCTTGCGTTGAAGACCTTGAAGTTCATCTCTTTTGCCTTTGATATGATCTCAAGTCTCTTCTTTTTTCCTACCCCGTGACCAAACCTAATACCATCTGTTTTTGGATCAAGTTTTTCCAAGTCTTTTACATTGTAAACTAAATTATCAGTATATCCCGAAGGATGCAATCCCCTTGCAATCTTAGGTCCACCATATCCTATTCTTACTAGTGCTGGCCAGCCCTTCTTTTGTTTTCGTTGATGATTATCAATTCCTTTGGGCTTTCTCCAGTTCTCTGCAAGTCTGACATATCTCCAACTCTCTTGTCTGATGAAGTCTGGCCTACGTTGAGCAAGTTTTCTTCTAAGTTCTAAAGCTTCTTTATTGATAGGCATGTAAAGGATTCTGCCTGAATTTTACAATAAATACGTTTCTTGATGGTGCGGGCGATCCGAAGAGATAATAAGGAAATTGATATCGAATCGACTTACCAGATGATAGAGGATTTGGAGTCTGCAATAACTCGTCAAGTCGTGTCACAGTTGGAAGAAATGGGCATTAAGCCTCGGAAAATACACAGAAACTTACAAGTCAAAAAACTAATCGATCTTATTGTAGAAAAAAACGAAGGTGTCTTGACTGCAAACGGCGCTATTTCGGTCAGGACCGGTAAATATACGGGCAGATCTCCAGATGACAGATTTATCGTAGATGACGAGCAAACTCATGATTCTGTAGACTGGGGAAAGATTAACCATCCATTCCAAGAGAACAAATTTGACAAAATCTTTGATAAAATGAAAAGACACATAGAAGACAAGGAAATTTTCATTTTTGATGGTTTTGTTGGAGCGGATCTAGAATACAGGCTACCGATTAGAATCATAACTGATCACGCATGGCAAAGCTTGTTCGTAAAACAGCTTTTTATTAGACCATCTGCAGCTGAGCTTGAATCACACAAACCAGAGTATACACTTATTGCATTAAATGATTTCAAGGCAACACCTGAAGTAGATGGTACAAGAACAGAGGTGTTCATTCTTCTTAATTACACAAAGAAAACTGTCTTAATCGGTGCAACACCATATGCTGGAGAGATAAAGAAGGCTTTGTTTTCCGTAATGAATTACATTTTACCTCCAAAGGGAATCTTTCCAATGCACTGCTCTGCTAACATAGGCAAGAATGGTAATACAGCCCTATTCTTTGGACTTTCGGGAACAGGAAAGACTACGTTATCCGCGGACCCGAACAGGATGTTAATAGGAGATGACGAGCACGGCTGGTCTGATAAAGGAATTTTTAACTTTGAGGGAGGATGCTATGCAAAGTGTATCAACCTAAACAGAGAGGCTGAACCACAAATCTGGGACGCAATAAGGTCTGGTGCTGTGCTCGAAAATGTCGTAATCGACAAAAAAGCAATGCCTGATTTTAACGATGGTATTATAACCGAAAACACAAGAGCGGCATATCCGCTTGACTACATTCCAGGTGCAGTAATTCCAAGCTTGGGTGGAAATCCAAAGGTCATAATTTTCCTTACTGCGGATGCATTTGGTGTAATGCCTCCTATTGCTAGATTGACAAAAGAAGGGGCTATGTATCATTTCATGTCAGGATATACAAGTAAGCTTGCAGGGACTGAACGAGGAATTACAGAACCAAGAGCTACTTTTTCAGAATGCTTCGGAGCTCCGTTCATGTCAAGACACGCATCAGTATATGCTAAATTACTTGGAGAAAAGATAACAAAATACAAGACCGTAGTATATCTCATTAATACGGGTTGGTCAGGTGGACCGTATGGAATAGGAAAGAGAATGAATATCCATCACACAAGAAGGATGGTAACTGCAGCTCTCACAGGAGAGCTTGACACCGTAAGGTACAGACATGATGAGATCTTCAACTTTGACGTACCAACGACATGTCCTGGAGTTCCACCCGAGGTACTTAATCCGCGCAATACATGGTCTGAAAAGGACGCCTACGATCTTTCTGCAAGAAAGCTTGCCCAGATGTTTGTTGAGAACTTTGAGAAATTTGGCGCTGTTTCAGAGGAAATCAGAGACGCCGGGCCACAGATCTAATATCATATGCACCTGTAGACAAACCCAGTAATAACTACCAAAGCAAGAATCACAGAAATAATTGCAATTTGTTTTGATGGAAGACCAAATGAATCCAGATCAATTGTCTTCTGTGTAATTTCACTTACTCTCGTAGTTTGATAAGCATTATCAGTTCCGTTTCCGGTACTTATCTGAGCTAAAACCCAATATTCTCCCTTTTCGTACACTGGAAGTGAACCTGTCTTTTCTGGTGTGACAGAAGTAATCCTAACATCATGTGTTTCAGCCTTTGTCAAAGTAATTTTTGCATATGACCACTTACCTGGATAATCAATTGAAAACAAAAGAGTGCCATCTTTTTCAGTTGTTAAGAGATTTCCCTTTGTCAAATGTACAACAACAGGAATGCGGTAGACTGTCTTTGAATCCTCTATGGTAATAAACCCATCATAAGTGCCTGGCTTTTTTGCATCATCAGAAATTCTTGCGTCTATTGTATCATTTGAAACCAAATAATCAAAGTTTAGGGTTGCCTCACTTGATGTGAAACTCACTTTTAATTGTGACATGGTTCCATCAATAGTACGTAAATGAAGCAATCTTGTTTGAGAAGTATTCTCAAATGAGAGGTTGTAGACCAAACTATGTGGTAATATGATGAGATTGGCGTCATATGCTCTTGTCACGTTTAATCTACCACTTCCTGCAGCCTCGATCGGAAGAATACTATTGTAAGCGTCAGTGACAGGATCTGTGGTTGTAGTTAGCAGAGACGCAATAGATGCGGGATCTAGATTTGGATACTTTTGTAAGAGTAATGCTGCAGCACCTGCAACATGAGGTGCGGCCATGCTTGTACCACTTGTTAAATTGTATGCTCCACCTAATGTTGTAGAATTTACAAAGACACCTGGAGCCACGAGATCAGGTTTAATGTAAAAAGGAGAGACTGGTCCGTGTGAGCTAAAAGGCGCAACAAAATCAGGATGGTAAAATATGTCCAGATTAGCTACAGTACTGTTCTCCAACATCGCTTTTAGCTTAAGGCCATCGTCTTTTGACATTGATATGACTGGAATTCTTGGAGTGTAGTTTGATGTGGAATTTGGTACAAAAAGTTCGCCGAAAAATATTCCGCTTTGATTATTGAATATTATTAGACCCTTTGCACCTTTATCTGCGGCATTTTTTTCCTTTTCAGCAAAATAGACCCTTTCACCCTTGATGTTGCTGCCTCGCTCTTCAAGCACTATGACATCTTTGACATCCAAATTTTCCAAATCTTTCGCTCTTCCATATCCGCCGTAGACTACCTTGCCTTTGATTAATTCTGACAATGGTTTTGTTCCAAGCATTGGAAGAACTTCGAATTGTTTTTTGCCTACTTCAAAAGTTGCTACAACACTTGATGTAATATTGTTGTACGAGGCACCTGCCGTAATTGCATTGATGTCTTTTCCTGGGCTACCAATTGTGCTTTCGTCAGGTCCATTATTTCCTGCCGCAACCACAACTATGATTCCATTTTTGACTGCCTCATCCACAGAGTCGTCTAACTCATCATTAGTCCTGTTGACACCTAAACTGATGTTTATGATATTGACCTTGTCGTCGATGGCATGCTGTATTGCCTTTACAATATAGTCAGATGATACGGATTCCCCGGTAGATGAGACCTTGTATGAAAATAGTTTCGATTTTGGAGCCATACCGGTAAAGTTTCCATCAGCTGCTGCAATTCCAGCAACCTCTGTACCATGACCGTTAGTATCTCTTGATTTCTCACTAGTGTTGACATAATCATATCCTCCTAGGACTTTGCCAGAAGAACCGTAACCATGCAGATCCGGGTGATCATAATCTATGCCTGTATCTATGATTCCAATCTTGATTCCTTGACCATCAAGCCCGTTTTCTCTTGGAAAAGTGACGCCAACCAGTTCGATACTTTTTGGAAGATGAAAAATCATCCTCTGTTCTGTAGATTCTGAAACAAAGAACAAAACACCGAAAATTAATGGTAGAGAAAAAATTAATAAGCTATTGATCACGACGTATCTCAAAATTCACTAGATAAAATGCATTTGCAACCAAAGCCATAAATGGCAAGAATGACGTGGAGATTTCATGACAAAATACGAACTTCCAAAGGTGCCATACGCATATGATGCGTTGGAACCACACATAGATGCTAGAACAATGGAAATTCATCACACCAAGCATCATCAAGCATATACTGATGGCTTGAATAACGCATTGGCAAATCTGAGTTCTGAACTACAAAATATGGAACTAACCAAGTTACTTACGAGCTTGGACAAAGTTTCAGAAAACGTCAGAGGTGCGGTAAATTTTCATGGCGGAGGTTATGAAAACCATGCTCTCTTCTGGAACAACATGAAACCAAGTGGTGGTGGAAAGCCAGGAGGAAACATTGCAGATGCTGTCAATTCAGTATTTGGTAGCTTTGACAGCTTCAAGGAAAAATTCACGAAAGAGACCATTGCCATTCAAGGAAGTGGTTGGGGGTGGTTAACATACAATCCTCAAAGTAAAAAAGTCGAGTTTACTACAATGCCAAATCAGACAAGTCCAAGAACCAAAGGTCTGATTCCCTTGTTGGGATTGGATGTTTGGGAACACGCCTATTATCTCAAGTACCAAAACAGACGAGCTGATTATGTCAACGCCTGGTGGAACGTAGTAAACTGGGATGAAGTAGACAAGAGACTTTCCAAAACAAAAGCATAACCCTTTCTTCTTTTTGTTTTGATATAATTTTTGAGAATGCATTTATAGGCGGGTGAGAGAATTTTTTGCAAATGAGTGAAGAACAAGCCCAAGCTCTATTGCAACAGCTACAGACACTTGAGGCTTTCATGGCTGACTTGATGCAAAGAGAAGAAGCTGTAGTGAGACTTCTGCAAGAAGCAACAAATGCAGTAGAATCTATGAAAGCATTAAGCACAGATACAGAATACGAGACACTATTCCCGGTAGGTCTAGGAGCTTACATCAAGGCAAAAGTACATCCAAATCAAAAAACGATTGTCAATATTGGCGCTGGCGCGGCAGTAGAACAAGACAAAAACTCTGCTATCAATTACATGGAATCTAGGATCAAAGAGCTGGAAGTAGCACTTCAACAACTTGCAACACAAAGACAGGAAGTTGCTTTAAGACTTGAACAAGGTCAGCAAGAAATGAACAAACTTATACAATCAAGCCGTAGTTCAACAAAGTAAGGCCATACATCATGTTTGATAAACTAAGGAACGCCTTTTCTTCGGCTGTTAAAAGCCTAGGTGAGAAAGAACTAAAAGAAAAGGACATTGATGAAGTTTTATCCCAACTTGAGATAGCATTGCTAGAGTCAGATGTCGCAACAGAAGTAATTGACATGTTAAAGGACGACTTGAAAAAGCAACTTGTTGGCGCAACAGTTCAAAAAGACAAGATACCTGATATCGTAAAGCAAGACTTACGCCAAAGCATCTCAAACATGTTTGATGCAGCAGGAAAAATCGACATCCTATCCAATATACAAAAGAAGAAGGAAAAAGGCGAACCTTACATCATATCATTTATGGGAATAAACGGAACCGGGAAAACTACAACTATCGCAAAGTTTGCTAATTTCCTACGTGAGAGCAAATTCTCAGCTGTGATTGCTGCCGCAGATACATACAGGGCAGGAGCAATAGAGCAGATAAGTGAACACGCAAAGAGATTAAACATAAAAGTCATTGCCCAAAACTATGGTTCGGATCCAGCTGCCGTTGCTAGGGACGCTGCACTTTATGCTAAATCTCACAAAATAGATTGTGTATTAGTCGATACTGCTGGCAGGATGCAGACAAGCAAGAACCTCATGGACCAAATATCTAAAATTAACAAAGTAGTAAATCCAGACCTAAAGCTATTTGTCGGTGATGCACTTGCGGGAAATAACACCGTAAGTCAAGCACGAGAATTTTATAACCATACAAAGTTTGACGGAGCAATTCTGACAAAAAGCGATGCAGATGCACGTGGCGGTGCTGCTATCTCAATTGTAAAAGTAACCTCAAGTCCAATTCTTTACCTTGGAGTAGGACAAGAGTACAAAGATCTAAAGTCCTTTGACAAGGACTTATTTCTTGAAATGATCTTTGGACCTCAAGAAATTACTCCCGAATTAATAATAGTTCCACCTACAGAAAAACCTGGAGAGAAAATAGAGCAAGAGGAAACATCAGAAGAGAAGGTTGTGGCACAAAAACCTGAAATTGTATCCACAACAAAAGCTTCACCAAAAGAGGAAGTAAAACCAGAAATTAAAGTCGAGGTCAAACCAGAACCAAAACATGCTGCTGAAGAACAAGGGGATCCATTTGCTGGAATTGCTACTAATGATATAGAGAAATATTCTGATCTCTTTGATGTGCTACCTCCTGAAAATGATGACGATGCCAGAAGATTAGCAGCTACAATAAGGAAGTGGATTTCTAACGGAAGACCAAAACCGAAAGAAACAACTAAGGAAGAAGTCGAGGAAAAAGAAGAAATGACAGTGCCAGACGATGAAAAACCTAAGAAAAGCCATTCTCTGTTTGGATGGAAGAAAAAATGAAACTAAAGACAAAGGACCTATTAACATTAAATGAACTGAGCAAAAATGAACTCGCTGAAATCATAATCAACGGAATCAACCTAAAAAATGATCTTAAGAAGGGAATCTGTAAACCGCTTCTGAAAAACAAGACACTCGCAATGATTTTCCAGAAACCATCAACTCGAACAAGAGTTAGCTTTGAGACTGGAATGTTTCAGCTTGGCGGGCAGGCTTTGAATCTATCTGCAGATGAACTACAACTAAGACGGGGAGAAACTATAGAAGATACATCAAAAACCCTCTCACGATACGTAGATGTGATAATGGCAAGGGTTTATTTGCATGAAGAAGTGGAGATACTTGCAAAAAATTCCTCCGTACCAGTGATAAATGGGCTTTCTGACTCTTTCCACCCATGTCAAATACTAGGGGATCTGATGACTATCAAGGAGAAAAAGAAAAAGCTAAGCGGTCTTAAGGTGGCGTGGGTAGGAGATGGTAACAACGTCTGCAATTCCATGATATATGGCTGTGCTAAGGCATCAATAGATATCAGCATTGCAACTCCTAAGGGATATGAGCCAAATCAAAATGTAATAAAGGAATCAAAGAAATTTGTTCAAGTCGAATTGCTAAACGATCCAGAAGCTACAGTAAAAGACGCGGATGTTGTAGTTACAGATACTTTTGTTTCAATACATCACCAAACTACTGACAGAACAAACGATTTTTTGCCACGTTTTCAAGTAAATGTCAATCTTATGAAAAAAGCAAATGCTGATGCGATCTTCATGCACTGTCTTCCAGCAAAACGGGGTCAAGAGGTTACAAGTGAGGTAATTGATGGGCCTCAGTCTGTAGTATGGGATGAAGCTGAAAATAGACTTCATGCGCAAAAGGCCCTTTTGGTAGCACTGCTGTAAGTCTAACGTTTATAAGAGCTTCACCAAAATTTTTTGTAAATAAGGTTAGTATCAATGGCATATTCACAAATATTGCGTAGATCTCGGGATGAGAAAACCAACTACAAGAAAAGAAGAAATCTTCTCATGGGTAGACGAGACTTTATCACAGTTCAAATATCAAACGAAAATACCCTTGTGCAAATTCACAAACCTGAATTAGCTGGGGACAAAGTTCTGTCATCGGCTCATTCCAGGTCACTTTTGAGCAAGGACTGGAAAGGATCAAGGAAGAGCGTTCCAGCAGCTTATCTGACTGGGTACCTAGCAGGAAAAAAGGCCCTTGCTCAGGGAATAAAGGGTGCCGTACTTTACAGCGGAACTAGAAGATATACACAAAGAATGGCTGCGGCGTTGAAAGGAATAATAGATGCCGGTCTTGAAGTCCCTGCAGACGCAGAAACTTTTCCTTCTGAGGAAAGACTTAGTGGTAAGCATCTGAAAGTAGCAAATGATATAGATAAAGTCAAATCTGCAATAGATAGTGAGATTAAATCTAAATGAGCAATACACAACAGAGACAAAGATCAAGAGAAATCGAACAGGAATGGGTTCCTAGAACAAAGTTAGGACAACTAGTTGCGACTAACAAGATTACATCAATGAAAGAAATTTACGAAAATGGTTATAGAATTCAAGAAGCTGGAATTATCAAAAAATTATTGCCTGCAATTAAGACTGAGGTAATCGATGTTGGAATTGTTCAAAAACAGACAACGAACGGAGAGTACACAAGATTCAAAGCGTTAGTTGCTGCAGGCGATGAAAACGGTTGGTTAGGTATAGGCCAAGGAAAATCAAAACAAATGAGAATAGCAATTGAAAAGGCAACAAACCAAGCTTATCTTAGTGTGGGTCCAGTCAAGCTCGGTTGTGGGAGCTGGGAGTGTAGATGCGATCAGCTACATTCTGTACCGTTTAAGGTTAGAGGAAGAGGCGGAAGTGTAACTGTGGAAATTATCCCAGGACCAAGAGGTCTAGGACTTGTTGCCGGTGGAAACATAAGAAATCTTTTGAAACTTGCAGGTCTAAAGGATGCGTGGACCAAAAGTACAGGATCCACAAACACAATGACCTCTACATCAAGAGCGGTCTTGAATTGCTTGAGGCAAACATTCAGTCAGGGTTGAGATGTAAATGGGAAAGGCGTTTTTGGTAGTTAGAATGAAAGGTACGATAAATATCCCTCATTGGGCACAAACAACACTGGATCTTCTCCATTTAGACAAGAGATTTAGAGCTACAATTATTCCAGAAAGTAACAACACAAAAGGAATGCTGAATAAGATTAAGCACTATGTATCCTGGCAAGAAATCGACATAAACACCGCAAAGGAACTGCTAGACAAGAGAGCCAGAAAGCAAGGATATCGAAGACTTGCTCCAGAAGACGTAGCGAAATTAGGATTCAAAAGTACAGACGAGCTTGCAAAATCATTAGTAGAAGGTTCTGTTGCATTATCCAAATTAAAGCCGCTCAAGCCATGGTTTGCCTTATCGCCTCCAAGACATGGATTCAAGCGTAGTACCAAGAAGATGTATGGTGAGGGAGGAATTCTTGGAAATCACAAAGAACTTCTTGCACAAGTGAGGTTAATGATGTAAAATGGCAACCAGACTAAGAAAGACAAGAAAATTCAGAGGAGGAAGGAATCATGGATGGGGACAGATTGGCCAGCATAGGGCAAGCGGTCACAAAGGAGGACTTGGTAGATCCGGCATGCACAAGCACCATTTTATCAGGATGCTTTTGACTGAACCAAGACACTTTGGTCATGATTCTACTCACCCGCCACATCCATACCTCGTCAGAAAGTGGGTTAGTGTAAGGGATCTAGACGATATCTATGCAAAATTCGGAAAACAAGAAAAGGGAAAGAAGGTTATCGACCTTATAGAACTAGGCTACGATAAGCTGTTAGGGGGAGGACAGACTAAGAATGCTTATGTTGTTAAGGTGGAAAGATTCTCCGTTTCTGCGGAGGAAAAGATCAAACAATCAGGCGGCGAGGTGTTAGCTGTAGCGTGACTGAACAAGAAGAAGGAACGCCGACAGGTTTTCTAAGGACAATAATATCAAAGGCTGAGGCCTACATTCCGCAGGTGCCAAAGCCCAAAAAGAAAATTCCACTGCACGTACGTTTGATGTGGTGTGGTTTGGCTCTCTTCATTTACATGATTATGGGACAGACTCCGCTTTACGGAGCAACAACACCAGCATTTGACTTCCTTGCATTTGCAAGAGTAATTTTTGCATCACAACAAGGAACACTAGTAGAACTTGGAATTGGACCGATAGTTACGGCTGGTCTTTTGATGCAGCTATTGAAAGGTTCAGAAATATTTCATTTGGATTTCAAAAAGCCAGAGGATAGAGAACTCTATCAAACAGCTACGAAAATTGTAACTTACATTGTAATCATTGCAGAATCTTCACTATATGGGATGGCAGTGTACGGACCAAGGTTACCAAGTCACGAAGCTGGCTTTATACTAGTAGGCCAGCTTATCGGCGCATCTGCGATTATAATGTTGCTAGATGAGATGGTGCAGAAAGGATGGGGACTTGGAAGTGGAATTAGCATGTTTATTGCAGCCGGTGTAGCCCAGCAGGTGATATGGAGTTTGTTTAGTCCGATTCCAGGAGGAGATGGTGGACCGGTAGGAGTATTTGCTAATATCGTTCACTCTATGATGGCAGGTGACTACTCGAACCTATTGTTTAGAACTAATCAGCTGCCTGCCATGTTTGGATTATTCGTAACGGCTGGAGTTCTATTGATTCTGGTATATACTCAGGGAATTAAAATAGAGATTCCTATAGTATCGACAAAGTACAGAGGATTCTCTGCTGTGTATCCAATCAAGTTGATGTACGTCTCAAACATTCCTGTTATCTTGGCCTCAGCTCTCACGGCAAACGCGGTATTTATGGGCCAGATTTTATGGGCTAACTTCAACCCCAGAAATGCAAATCCACTTCTGAACTTCGTTGGAATGTTTGATCCTACCTCACCATCCACTCCAACAGGCGGTATTCTTTACTATATTACTGCACCACGTGGTCTTGATATTGTTGCACTTGACCCCCAAAGAGCAGTTCTGTATATCCTGTTCATGGTAGGTATTGTAGTACTCTTTGGAAGACTTTGGATTGAACTTGGAGGACTGTCAGCAAAGAGTGCAGCCAAGAACTTGCTAGATGCTGATGTTCAGGTCCCAGGATTTAGGCGTTCAAAGCAACCTGTAGAAGCCTTGCTAGAAAAGTACATTCCATCTGTAACAATAATTGGTTCCATGATACTTGGATTAATAGCTGGTACTTCTGATGTGTTAGGTACATTTGGTTCAGGAACCGGAATGCTTCTAACAGTTGACATTCTGATAAACTACTACAACTTGCTTGTCAAAGAAAAAGTAGAAGAAGTAATGCCTTCCTTGGGTGGATTCCTTGGCAGAAAGTAAACGCGTGATCATAGTAGGAATACCAGGGGTTGGAAAAACTACAATTGTATCAAGAGTAGTTGAACTCTTAAAAGAAAAGAAGATCAGCGTAAGTGTATCAATCTTTGGAAGTGTAATGTTTGAGGAGGCAAAGAAAAACGGAATCCAAAGCAGAGATGACCTTAGAAAACTTTCCGTAAAGGTACAAAAAGAACTCCAGTCTGCGGCAGCCAAAAAGATTGCTTCGATTGCAGATGACGCAGTAATTGTTGATACCCACGCATTCATATCGACAAAGGAGGGTTTCTACCCTGGCCTACCCCATAACGTATTAGAGATATTGAACCCGGATAGCTTTATCATGATAACTGCAAGACCTGAAGAGATCTACAACCGTAGGATGAAAGACAAGACAAGAAATCGAGATATAGTATCAATTGATGCAATCAAGAAAGAACTTGACGTTACAAGCGCTATGCTCTCTACTTGTTCTATTTTATGCGGTTCCCCGATAAAGATGGTTCTTAATATCCAAGACAAGATTGAAGAAGCAGCTAAAGGTATTGTAAGTGCAATAGGGTTCAACAATGGAACATAGCATCATCTTTGATTTTCTAAATTCCATATTGCTTCAGATTCCAGGCCTAAGTAAAGGTCCACTTGGGAGTGCAAATCCTATAGTAAAGGGAATGATTCCCTCTGCCATTGGCATAACATTTATTGCAATTGGTCTTAACCTATTCAATGCAATAATAAAGCGCAAGATGGTAGACCACGACAAACT
This sequence comes from Nitrososphaerota archaeon, assembly GCA_005877205.1. GTDB lineage: Archaea > Thermoproteota > Nitrososphaeria > Nitrososphaerales > Nitrosopumilaceae > Nitrosotalea. The sequence continues at coordinate 35,668 of VBPL01000040.1, read as the reverse complement.
CCGAAGACTACTCAAAGAGACCAGGGCTTGGCAAAAAGAACGAATGGCAGCATTTAGATCAAAAGACCAAGAAAAGATAGACGAACTCAGCAAAAAATCCGCATACATGAACAAGATGAACATGGAGGTAATGCAAATGAACATGAGACCAATGATGATTACCTTCCTGCCACTAATTTTGATATTCTACTTTGTTCTTCCTCCGCTCTTTTCTTACACAGTGGCGAATTCTCCTATCCCGCTCAATTTCATTCCCGGAGATTTCTTCCAGCTTACATGTACTGCTGAAAAAGTTGCATCGCAACCACAAATCTGCAAACATGTAAACGACCTTTACTTCTGGGCGTGGTACTTCCTTTCCTCTGCTTCCTTTAGTGGGATAATAATGCGTCTTACTAAAACCACAATGGACTTAAGCTGAATTGCTTCGGTCAGTCATAATTTCTGGTCCCCCAGCCATTGGGAAAACTACAATAGCAAAAGGCCTAGCAAAGGAATTTCATTTGAAATATTTAAGCGGCGGTGATGTGCTCAAAGAGATAGCAAAAGAACAAGGGTTTGTCACAGACAGAGACGACTTCTGGGATACGGAAGCGGGAATGAATTTTTTGAATATCAGGAAAGGAAACCAAGAGTTTGACAAAGAAGTCGATGAAAAACTTAAAAAAATATTCCTAAACAACAATGTCATAATAACAAGCTATACTCTTCCGTGGTTAGTCAAAGACGGAGTCAAGATCTGGCTTGCTGGCTCTCAGGAAGCCAGCGCAAAAAGGATGACCATAAGAGATCATATATCAGTTGGGAGTGCACTTGAGATAGTCAAGAAAAGATACAAAGAAAACAAGATACTATACAAGAAACTTTATGGGTTTAATTTTGGCGACGACCTCTCCGTTTTTGACGAGGTGATAAATACTGATGGTCTTGGGCCAGATCAAGTACTTGAACAAGCAAAAAAGGCAGTAAGAAGCTATTATGACTCTAAAACAACTTCAAGGTCTTAGGGTAATAGACCAGGACATCACAAATGATGCCTATGGTATATACTATGATCAAAGGTCAGTTGAACAGTTGCTAAATTATGGTTTTATTTTATTGGACAAGCCTAACGGTCCAACAAGCCACGAAACAGTAGCTTGGGTCAAAAGGATACTACATGTTGAAAAAGCTGGACATAGTGGAACTCTAGATCCACAGGTTTCTGGAATCTTACCAATAGGTCTTGGCGAGGCAACAAAAGCTCTGATAGTTCTATTGCTTGGTCCAAAAGAATATCACGCATTAGGGAGATTACACTCACTTCCACCAAAAGAAAAACTTGAAGAAGTGTTGAAACTATTAACAGGAAAGATCTACCAAAAACCTCCGCAACGATCATCTGTGTCAAGACAAACCAGAGTCAGACATGTATACGAGATAGAGGTTGTTGAGCAAAAGGAGAGACTCTTGTTGTTGAGAATATTGTGTGAGGCAGGAACTTATGTTAGGAAAATTTTCTACGACATGGGAGAAATTCTAGGACCTGGAGCAACCATGATTGAACTGAGAAGAACAAGGGTGGGACAGTTCAATGAAGATTCGAACCTAGTAAGAATGCATGATCTCGTGGATGCATATGCATTATGGAAAGAAAAAGACGATGACTCAAAACTTAGACGAATCGTGATCCCAATAGAACACTCTCTAAGTGAGATAAAATCAGTAGTCATAAGAGACTCAGCAGTAGACGCTTTATGCCATGGTGCACAGCTTGCAATACCTGGAATTCTTGAAATATCACACGGCCTTAAACGTGGAGATATAGTGGGAATCTACACAAAAAAAGGCGAGGTTGTTGCACTTGCAGAAGCTATCATGGAAGAACACGAAATAGTTGAAAACACAAAAGGCTTTGCGTTCAACACAAAGCGAATTATCATGGCGCCAAACACATACCCAAAGAGTTGGCGTTCAAAGACAGTAGTTAACAATTAAAAAGGAATCAAATCAAATTTAGTAAGTTGATTCCTAGAGGCGCCACGATATTTTTTGTAGCAGGAGTCTTTGGTGCTGGAGCATTAGGAGCATATCTTTCTCAGATAGCAAATCAGACTCCAACACTAGTCTATGAGAGCGGACCATCTCTTACTGTTATTCCTGAAAAAATAAACTATCGTCTAGGTGAACCAGTTCACATCAGAATAATAAACTCGGGAACAATTCCTCTCACCTTTTCGGATTCAGCTTATGGACTAAGAATCGTAGGTCTTGATGGAACTGTTATCTTCTCGCCAATATCTGTTCAGGTAGTTTCTATTCTTAATCCAAAAGAAGAAAAAACGTTTGTCTGGGACCAAACAAAAACAGACGGAAGCAAAATATTCCAAGGTCGTTACAAGATTGTTTCAAGTACGTTACCAGATTCGGGAAGCGTGTTGCATAAATCTGTTACAATCAACATATTCAAGGTAAATCAATTAATGTAATAATTAATCTCGGGAATACCTAATTCGTTTTTAAAAATTATATCACAGTTAAACGATCGGAATTGTTTATTTTCTGTTATCATTGAAGTTTCTCTGCCTCAACCATGACTAATTCAAGATTTTTCCTCAACTTTTCTATGTCTGTGCCAAGTGAATGAATGATTCGCTTGTTTACATCATCTCCACTTGGTAGAGTACGAGGCCCGCTATTCTTGAATTCGGCTATTTCTCTTTTTAGCAAATCAACATTATCTTGTTTAGATCTCTCAGCAGTCATGGTATCAAGCTTGCTTTTGTATTGGATAACCTCCTGTCTTAGCAAATCAACATTATCTTGTCTAGATCTCTCAGCAGTCATGGCATCAAGCTTGCTTTTGTATTGGATTAGCTCTGCTCTAAGTGAGTCTATAATTTGCCAATATGACTGAAGTTCATTTGAAGCGGTTTGGACTGGTTTGTTCTTGGATTCAGCAACCTCTGCCTTTATTTCCTTATGTTCCGGATTTGACAATTGTTTTCTGTATTCGTTTTTGATAATTTCGCCTACCTCTCTTGCTATCTCTGATATTTTCTCTAATTCAGTTCCACAACTAGTACAGAATTTTTCTTTATAGAGAAATCTTTTGCCACAATTCCCACAGAACACCATTAATTCAGAAAGAAAATAGCTTCTTAAAAATTTTCACTTTTGCATTAAAATCATTAATGAGAGAATTTAGTTCAAACAAATCACATACTAATCATATAACAACTTTTTGTCCGTGAGAAGAGATTGCCTTTGGTTCTCTCACGATCTTAGCATCTTTGTGATATTGGAAATGTGTCATTTACAGTAATATATAGTCGGTTTTACAACGAAATTGACTTGGCGAAAATCAGTGCCGGGGTCGCCTAGCCTGGTAGGGCGCGCGCCTGGAAATTGGTAACCATAAAGCGCGTACTCGCAAGGGTTCGAGAGTTCAAATCTCTCTCCCGGCGCCTTAATCCAGACTAATCAGGACAGCACGTCGCAAGATAAACAGAGATCGTCTTATTGTTTCTTCAATCTGACTTTGACGCTGATATTTTGTTTATCAATGAAGATTTTTGCATCTTCGATTATTGACTTGTATCTTTTTACTTTCTTTCTGTTTTGAACAGAAACAAAACCTGAAGCTACAATAATGCCTTCTTTAATTAATGAATTGATTTTTCTATAGCCTGCAGTAGACGGGATTTTGCATCTGTACAGGATTTCAGGAATTGTCAGAGGCTTTTCCGATATCATATTCACGATTCTCCTCTTATCAAAATCAGAAAATGTTTCTAGAATTAATTCACAGAGGGGGCTGTCTACTGTTATCCATTCAGTAGACGTGGTTGCATAATTTTCAGTTTTGTCATCACGTACGATGTTTTCATAGAAGGAATTCATGTCTACACTAGGTTTTGTATTGATGTTTTTCCAATTTTCTGAAATGATATTTCTCGCCAACCCCTCCAATACCACAAATAAAAATACAATTAATATGATAAAAATCTGTTCTGCCAAAAGTGGAAATGTGGTCTTGGAATTTTACTCGTCTGATTATTTGTAGACAAGTTTCTTTAGTACAAAGAGAATCAAAAATTTTTTTACTGATTTTGCGATTTTTTCAAAAATCGTTGATCTTTTTAAATACCATTATGAATCTGGCTTGTTTTCAAAAATGAAAAGATCATTTTTTATAACATTTTGATCATAAAGAGGATGACGGGGTTGTATGTCTGATAATAATAGTTTACTAACTATAGAGTTTTTGACGTGGGTTCACATACCTGACAAACGTAAACTGAAACCAAGACAAAATTAGTTATAATGCAAATAGCCCGAAAAATAGGCTATAATACTCAATTACGGAGTCTTTACGGATTCAAATTTAGGGAATGAAAACTCATTGCATTCGTCCCTCTTTGCGTAACTGGGCCTCGATTTCCATTAAACGCTTAACTCTTTCTTCAACAGGAGGATGAGTTGCAAAGAATCTGGCAATGGTATTGCCTGAAATTGCTGGAATGATAAAAAATGCATTCATGCCCTCCAGCTTTTGCAGCTGTTGTTTTGGGGCAACCTTGACTTTTCCAGTTATCTTCATCAATGCTCTTGACAGATACATCGGCTGACCTGTAAGTAGGGCACCACCTCTATCTGCTGCAAATTCTCTATATCTTGATATCGCACGTATTATCAAGAAACTGAGGACCCACACAATAGCTGCCACTATTATAACCAAGAATGCATTTCCACTCTGCTGTCTTCCGCCGTAACCATATCCTCCCCACATTGCACCAAACATAGAAGACTGCATAAGATACCATGCTATAGTAGAAAACAGACTTGCAAGTGTGATTATTGTAACGTCTCTGTGGCGTATGTGGGATAACTCGTGTGATAAAACTCCTTCAAGTTCTTTTTCGTCAAGAATTTTCATTATTCCAGTTGTTACAGCTACGACTGAGCTCTTGGGGCCCTTTCCTGTGGCAAAAGAGTTTGGCACCTCTGTTTCCATTATGCCAACTCTTGGTTTTGGAATCCTTGCCTTTTGTGCCAGGTTTTCTACAATTTGGTGTAATTGAGGATACTGCTCTTTTGATGCCAATTTGGTTCCAGTGCTCCAAAGAACTAGTCTATCGGAGAAAAACCACTGGACTAGTATCATCAATCCAGCCATGATAGATATGGGAAGAATGCCCAACCCAAAGTATACTGATATAAAACTCAGAAATATAAGATAGATTACCGTCAGGGCAAGAAAGCTTACTGCCATTCTTGTAGTTAGTTTCCAGTCTCTTCCTGTCAACGATACTGGTGAATCCATTTCGTAATTTAAAACATTGAGATCGTTTTCAAATCCATTAAATGCCAGCCTTACCAGTTCATATCATTGGGAAAGTGCGACATAGCTATAATAGGAGGAGGTTTGCTTGGCACTTGCATTTCATACTGGCTTTCAACTCTTTATGATATCAACGTGGTATTAATTGAAAAAGAGTCTGAAGTTGCTATGCATACCAGTAGCAGAAACACTGGCGTGGTTCATTCTCCATTTTATTTAAACCCAGAAAAGAAAGGAAAGCTTGCAAAAGCAGCATTTGTATCCCATGAAATGTGGAAGACATTTGCAGAAAGGAGGAGACTACCATGGAAAATGGTAGGAACACTAGAAGTTGGACTAGACGAGGACCAGCACAATGTTTTAGAAAAGTATCTGGAGTGGGGTCCAAAAAACGGCATCTCTCCAAAGGATATCGAACTATTAGATGGTAATGAAGTAAAAAAGCGGGAACCAAATGTACAGTGTTATTCTGCGATATACTGTAAAACTGATACAATAGTGGATTATGGCGCCTTTACTCGTGGTATAAAAGAAGAATCGCAAAGAAACAGAACTAAATTTTTAGTAAATTCTAAAGTAGAATCTGTGAAAAATATAGCAAACGAGCCTGTCTTGGTATTCCATGATGGAAACGAGCTTCAAACAAAGCTTGTGATAAACTGTGCCGGTGGATATTCTTTGGATATTGCAAAAAAGTTTGGCCTTGTACTTGATTATTCGAGTTTACATTTTAGGGGAGAGTACTGGATTGCTGGACAACAATATACTGGACTAGTAAAAACCAACATTTATTCTGTTCCAAACTATCCAGACTTTCCGTTTTTAGACCCACACTGGATTCTACGAGTAGATGGTCGAGTAGAGGTTGGGCCAAACGCTGTACCGGTTCCAAGCCCTGAGACCTATTCTGGATATGTTGGAGACATTGAGACTTTTGTGTCTAAACTCGCTGATATCGTAACAAGTAGCACAAGAAAGCTTCTCATGAATCCTGATTTTGTAAATTTAATAGCAAAAGAATGGCTGAGTTCCGTATCGAAATCAGTAATGATCGAACGAGTCCAAAAGTTTATTCCTAAAATAAGGCCTGAATTTTTTTCAGAGCGTGGAACAGCGGGAATACGAACTCCTGTGATTACTCCTGATGGAAAGTTTGTTCCTGATGTCATGGAACTTGAAGGTGTAAATTCGTATCATGTCGTAAATTACAATTCTCCAGGTGCAACTGGTGCGCCTGCTTATTCTGCTGGTATAGTGAAGATACTACAGGAGAAAGGCTTGTTAAACTACAAAACGCAGCCAAAAGATTCCATCTGGACTTTTTAACAATTTTTCATGACAATCTTATTGTCTTTGAGAGAAACTGATAATCCACAGCCTGAGAGAAGTTTTGAAAAAGTTAGGAAATTTAAGGTACAGACATTATCTAGTTTTGAGTCTAAGCTTTCGGTCTATCCAGCTGAATACACAGTTGTGGCAGATTCCCTTAAAGCCACGGTATCGAGGCTCCCACTGTAACATAACTTCGGCTTTACATAAAGGGCATGTAGTTTTTCTCAAAAGCTTGGTGTGCTGTTGCATTATTGGTACAAACAATCTTTCCTCTATTATTGCTCGTGTGTAATGTTACCATACAAACTAGCTCCTCTTTTTACCCCGATCAAGCTTAATATCCTCAAGAGAATCAAGCAAGTTTCATGTTACCTGAGCGTTGTTCCATGCGAGAAAAAGGAAGAGACTGCCAGTTACCTCCAGAATTTGTCATGTCTATAAAGGCAAAAGATGGAGAATACATGGTTGGAGTAGCATGTGAAAAACACAAAAAGACATTTGCAGACAAGCTTGAGATACTACAAAAGGAAGGCAAGGTACCAAAGGGAATAATCAGCTTTGATGCCCTAAAGCCAGTTGGAACAAACTGTATCAGAATTGACCCAAACGATCTGATATAGCTTTAAATCCTAACTTGATAAATTGGCTTCTTACCTAATAGTGCAAAAACCAGATTCTTTACCGTGATTTGAGCCATTTCTGCTCTAGTTTCCACAGTAGAGCTACCACTGTGTGGCATGATTACGACATTTTTCATCTTTGAAAAAGGATGTCTTCCGGAAATAGGCTCCTTCCAAAACACATCAAGACCTGCACCTGCAACAATTCCTTTTTTTAAAGCATAGATGAGATCCTTTTCGTTTACTATTTTTCCACGGGCTGTATTAATCAAAAATGCAGTCTTTTTCATTTTTTTCAATAGTTTCAGATTTACAATTCCGTGTGTATTTCGTGTATAAGGGGAATGTATTGTTATCACATCACTTTTTCTGAAAAGCTCATCTAAAGAAACATACTTTACATCAAGCTTTCGTTCTTCTTGTACGGCAAGTCTTTTTCTGTTGTGATACAAGATTTTCATTTCAAAACCAGATGCCCTTTTTGCAACAGCCTTTCCAATTCTTCCCATCCCAAAGATGCCCAACGTCTTTCCATAAAGGTCAGACCCAAGAAATTCATACGGACCAAAAATCACTCTCCACTTATTTTTCCGAACGATATCATTTCCTTCCAGAATTCTTCTAAATACAGCAAGCATCAGGGCCATGGTTAAATCAGCAGTAGCCCGAGTCAAAACCTCAGGTGTATATCCTATGACAATACCACGTCTTGTAGCAGCCTTGACATCAATATGGTCATATCCCACAGAAAAGGTTGAGATTGCCCGAAGTTTTCTACCAGCTTGTATTACATCTGAATCGATAGTATCATACGGATAGCAAATCAGACCCTCCTTATCACGAATCTTGGATACAAGTAACTCTCTTGGCATTGGTATCTTTCCAGTATGGGTTTCCACATCGTATCGTTTCCTAAGCTCTTTTATCGCAAAATCATGTAGTTTGCGAGTAAGTAAAATTTTCAACTGTTTTTGTTCATAACTGACGATTTTAAGCATGATCTTGCTCAAAACTCATTTATAATAAAACGATGTTAACCATACCGAATTGAAACACAAAGAAGAGTTTGCTGTCTGTGTTCAATGTGGGAATGCTATTGAAAAGTGTGTTTGTGTATGTCCTTTTTGTGGAGAGCGCGACAAGTGTGAATGTGCTCTATTTGATGCCGCAACTGGCGGATGATACCAAAGACCAAGAATTATAGCATTATTAATATTTGATTGTAGTCTAGGTTTAACGTGGCTTCTATTGATTTAACATGGGTTATCGGCGGTCCTCAAGGAGGAGGTGTTGAAACTGCGGCAAATATCTTTGCAGGAGCTTGTGCAGGTTGTGGTCTCAAAATTTTTGGAAAAAGAGAATATTATTCTAATATCAAAGGAGAGCACAGCTACTTTGGAGTCCGGGTTTCAGACAAACAAATTCGCTCAAATATTAACGGTATCACAATGCTTGCTGCTTTTGATTCCGAAACATTATTCCGTCATGCCGAGGATGTCTTTTATGATGGCGCAATAGTATACGAGTCTGACCTAGTATCAATAAAGGCAGACGAGGTCCCAACACTTGACGAGCCATTCAAGGATAGACTTGTAAAATATCTCGGCTCAAAAAACAAACCAAATACGATTCAAGGCATGCTTGATGCAGCAAAGGAACGAGGCGTCACGCTTTATCCTGTTTCATTCAAGACTATACTAGCTAATCTAGCAGATGAGACGGGTAACCCAAAACTTCGTGGTATGTTCCGTATGCAAAACGTACTAGCTGTCTCGGTATCACTTGGATTGTTAGGCCTTCCACCTGACACACTCCTTGGTTCAGTAGAAGGCGTCTTTGCAAAGAAAAAAGAGATAGCTGAGATGAACAAGCACGCCGCAAATTACGCGTATAATTTTGCCTCAGCCAAGTTTCAAAAATTCAAGTACCAATTGGCTCCGATTCAAAAGGAACCTAATACTCTTCTAGTGCAAGGATTCCAGTCAACCGGACTAGGAAAGATTGCTTGCGGATGCAGATTCCAGTCGTACTATCCAATCACACCAGCATCAGACGAAAGTGTATTTCTAGAATCAAACGAAACCTTTGACGTAGAAAATAGCAGGCCAGGTTCAACAATTGTGGTGCAAACAGAAGACGAAATATCAGCAATCGGAATGGTAGTTGGAGCAGCTGTTACTGGAACCAGAGCAGCTACTAGTACATCAGGTCCTGGATTTTCCCTTATGGCAGAGACTCTGGGTTGGGCTGGAATAAATGAAGTACCAATTGTTGTAACATTATACCAAAGAAGTGGACCATCTACAGGTCTTCCAACAAGACATGGACAGGATGATCTGCAATTTGCAATACATGCAGGACATGGAGATTTTCCAAGAATTGTCTATGCTTCAGGTGATATCGAAGAAGGGTTCTATGATACTGCCAAGTGTTTCAACTTTGCAGAAATGTTTCAGATGCCTGTAATACACATGATGGACAAGTTCATTGCAAGTACAGTAGCAACGGTAAAAAGATTTGATCTGAAAAAAATTACCATTGAAAGAGGTAAACTGTTACAAACAGTCAGCACTCCAAATTACCGAAGATTTGAGCCATCATCTGATGGTATCTCACCAAGATCAAAGCTTGGGCTTGAAAATGGCATATTTTGGAATACAGGTGATGAGAGCGACGAGTTTGGTCACATCTCAGAAGACCCAGTAAACCGAGTATATAAAATGGACAAGCGAGCCCAAAAGCTTGAGGTAGCACTACAAACAATTCCAAAGGAAGACCAGGCTGTAAACTATGGAACCTCTGAGGTTTGCATTGTAAGCTGGGGCTCAACAAAGGGTCCTATACTTGATGCAATAGAGATACTAAAGAAAGAGGGCCACAAAATTGGCTTTGTCCAGATAAAACTGCTAACTCCATTTCCAACCGACTACATCAAGTCATTACTTAAAAACGTCAGCACAATAATTGATATCGAAGCAAACCATTCCGGTCAGCTTGGTTCACTTGTTAACGAACACTTGGATCACAAAGTAGATTATTACATCTTAAAGTATTCTGGGAGGGCAATGACTTCCACCGAATTATACGAGTCAATCAAAAAAATTCTAGAAAAGAAAGCCGAGAAAAAGCAGGTGTTGACATATGGTGTCTAATCTTTCAGATTATACCACAGAAGTTCACAATGATTGGTGCCCAGGCTGTGGAGACTTTGGAATTGTAAACGCCATACAGATGGCACTTGCCGAACTGAATATGCCGAGACACAAGGCAGCCATATTTTCAGGAATTGGATGTTCTGGCAAGACATCGCACTTTGTCAACGTATACGGTATTCATACGTTACATGGAAGAGTTCTAACGTTTGCGCAAGGGGCCAAGCTTGCAAATCCTGAAATGACAATTATAGCAGCAGGCGGAGATGGCGATGGCCTGGGTATAGGAGCAGGCCACTTTGTTGCAGCTGGTAGAAGAAATGTAGACATGACATACATCATATTCAACAACGCAGTTTATGGTCTTACAAAAGGGCAAGCTTCTCCAACGCTGAAGCTTGGACTTAAAACAAAGTCTCTTCCAGAACCAAATGTTAACCAAGCTGTAAACCCAATTGCACTGGCTGTCGCTAGCGGATTTACGTTTGTTGCACGAGGCTATGCTTATGACGTAAGACAGCTAAAGGATCTCATAATTGCGGCTGTAAAGCACAAGGGGCTTGCCTTCCTGGATGTATTACAGCCTTGTCCTACCTACAATGATATCAATACAAGAGACTGGTTTGCAGGAATGGACCACATAGATGAGATAACAAAGAAGCCAAGACCTAGGATCTACAAGCTAGAAGACACGGGCTTTGACCCAGTAGTACATATCGATTCGCCAGATGAGGAAAATGAAAAGATAGCACAGGCACTAATCAAGTCAAACGAATGGGACAGTAAAATCCCGACAGGAATATTCTACAAAAACGAGATAGTTGCCCCATACCACGAAAGGATAGCTGACAGGATTCCAAACTATCTTGAAAATCCACCAGCATATCAAGAAATTTCTTCTGGTAGTAGGCCAATAACTGATATTTCAAAAATACTGGATTCCTTAGAGGTATAGGACCCCTGACTGGATTTATTTATCAAGCTCATAGGGATAATGATCTAAGTTATTAGCATGATGAAGGAAGAAATTCTGAATTGAACCTGGATGAGGTAAACAGGGTTTTCCGCAAATCCATAATCAAGGGGTACTTTGAACCAAATCTTCTTAACTTGGATTTTAAAAAATCGGACATAAAACATCCCACAATAAGAGATGACGGTCTCATGCAAACAAGTCTACTCCATCTCTTTTTTGATATCGATACCGGTTCTGATTATCCAGATGGTGACGAATGGTTTATGGCAGAATTTCTGTTTCCTTATAATATCAAACTGCCTGATAGTCTCAAAGGTCCTGACTACTTTAGTACAATGTCTGTCGGAGAGGGAAAGAATTTTTGGAGACACAGAGAGCTTATCCGATACAAATACGGTAAATCAAAGAAACTGGAAGAATCACTAGATTTTATGGAAAAGAAATATCGTGAATTACATTCTCTTCTTGAGCCACTAGAAAAAGAAATCAAGTAACCTTCCATTCGTTTTGTGAGAATAGGTAGGTTTCTTTTGTTGATGCGGCAGAAGTGATAGTCCATCTCCCAGACATCTCATCAAAATGATACCATACTTGTGTGATATCACGAGGCAACTTTTTTGGATCAAGATGAAATGGTATCAATTCCAGCACAAAATCTATCTTGTCAATGGCTGCATCAAATTGGTTTCTCTGGTCAAGGTCTATCATGAATGTAATGTTTGGCGTTCCAGTAAATTTCATGTATATTCGTAGGGTCGTTCCATCACCGCGTCGTCTCTTCAATTCTTTCAAAATACCCTTCATCTTATCCCACCTTGAGCTTCCAAACCACCTAAAAAAAGCATCATTGAAAGCAAGTGGAAATGTGATGTCAACCACGGTATAGTACTCATCTTCCTGTTCAGCATCTGGATGTTCGTTAACTGCAAAAAGACTGTTAAGGAGCGCGTAGATTACTTCAAGTTCCCATGGAGATATTCCATAGAATCTTAATGACAGCGGAGGTCTAGACGAGCTCACTTACAAAGTATGATGAAAAATTGTAATTAAAGAATTTGTTAAACAATGCATTTGGCAAGACTACGTATGTTAGTGAGGATGAAATTCTTCGTTCTCGTCCACGGTTATACCAGAGTGAACATGGAATACTTTGCCTGATCCTCCGCATATATCACTATTACGTTGATTTGAACCGTAATAAGTGGTCCACCAGAATTCTCATTCAAGTGATCTGTAGCAGTAAATGTCTCTATTTTGTTCTCACTTGAATCCATTATTTGTCCATGTTCAATAACGCGGAAATCAAACTTGTCTCCGGCACTTACTACGCCATCGTTGTTGCTATCCCATAGAACAAAACTTCCATCAAAAGTGTCGTTTGCCGTTATCTTTTTGAACTATATGCAGATTTATATTCAAATTTGAATTTAATTTAGAAAATTTTTTACCAATTATATCTTCTAAATTGTGAGGATATACTTGAATAGATAAAGCCCACCTATTGTTACTATCACATATAGCATTGGCTTCCAGGCCAATACAGGAAAACTAGGAGTCTTAAGCTGGACCTTGTAATTATCAAATACTGCTTTGACATACTTTCGTATTCTTTGATTCCAAATTCTGTATTCAATTTGATGCTTTTTGAGCAGTGTCTCTATTTCATAAAACACCGGTGTCCTTTGACAGAATAGATGTTGAAGATAGTCTCGTGATACTTCGACTTCAGCTTGTATGGCAACAAGTCCCTTTTTCATCTCTAAAAGTCTAACATGCATTTCCCAAGGCTTTTTGAGTTTGAGAGATAGCCCATGACCAATTTGTGTTGTCTGTTTGTGTTCAAACTTGACATGCGTGAAACCCTCATTAAAGAAGATCCTCAGCATGTCATCCACGCTTTTCTTGACAACTATGGTTAGTTGTTCTACCCCACTCATCTTATCCACCTTAATCCTGCCCCTCAATCCATCTAGAAAGGATATAGTTTTGGGGTACCTAGTGAAGAATTCCACCATATAGCTTGGCGTCCAATTTAGCCCTATTAAAACTATGGTTATCTTTAGATTCCTGTTTCTAGTCCACGAACATATACACATTGTTCATAAGAGATGGCCATCTCATCCTCTCGTATCCTTCTGTTTGTAATCTTTGCTCCAGAGTTTCTAATTATGGCAATGGGAATGGCATCAGCGCCTTCACCCATCTTGAGATTTGCTATCGAGGCAAGATTGTCGGCAACTGCTTGGAATGTAACTTTTAGAGGATTACCATGAAGGTCTTTTTGACCCCGTAGATCCGATGTAGGTTCTACACCTGCGCATGCAACTGCAATACCTACAGTCCCTGCTCTACCTGGCATCAATCTACTGTCTGCTATGATCATACCAACATGAACGTTATACTTTAGCAGAAATTTTCGCTTGAGCTGTTCTGCTACAGAATAGGAATCAATAGGATATAGAACAACACTGCCACTTTTAGTGTTGGATTTGTCTATGCCAGCGTTAGGTGCGAGTATATTATCTGCCGATGTAAGTATAAATCCAGCAATCCCTCCAAATATGACATCAGATTCCCTTAGAATTATCTCTGCCATTTTTGGCTTCATACGAAATTTTGACGCAAGATTCTTCGCATCAGAAGATGGTACAACTTTTTCAAATTCAATCATCCTTCCTTGCGAGTTTGCAACATACTTACTTGATATTACAACCACATCTCCATTTTCAGGTTTCAAATTGTTCCTTTCTAGGTCTGATGCAAGACTTTCAAATAGATCAAATTCTTCTGTTTTTAATGAGGATTTCACAGGAAGGACTGTAAGCGACATAGTTGATTTTAAATGCTATTACTATTTAGGGTTCTGCAAACATTTTAATTTCAAATAAAGTCCATTTTTCGTGTTGAACATTACTGAGAAAATTCTAGCACGAGCTTCAGGTAAGCCTAAGGTATCTCCGGGAGACGTGATATTTGTAAACGTAGATAAAGTAATGGTTCATGATGTATCAGGACCAGGAGTAATAGCAGTATTTGAAAAATTGAAAAAGGGAGGAATGAAAATTGACAGGTTGTGGGATCCTGACAAAGTGTGGGTTGCTGAGGATCACTTTGTCCCAGCGGCTGACAAAATATCGGCGCAAAATATAGTATTGTTAACTAATTTCACAAAGCAATTTGGAATAAAGAAACATTTCAAGTATGGAATGGGCCAATATGGGATCTGTCACACACTATCTCATGAAGAAGCAATGGTATCGCCAGGCGAGGTTTACGTTGGAGGTGACTCTCACACAAATACAACGGGAGCTCTCGGAGCGTTTGCAGCTGGTCTTGGTCACACTGATGTTGCCTATGTTATGTTAAATGGAAAAATTTGGTTCAAAGTGCCGGAGACATTATACTTTAAGCTCAATGGTAAACTCCCAGATTATGTGATGGCAAAAGACTTCATATTAAAAATAATTGGCGATATTGGTACCGATGGTGCAGCATACAAGACAATGCAGTTTGGTGGCACTGGAATTTCAGAAATGTCTGTTGAGGAACGGCTTACACTTACAAACATGACAACAGAAGCAGGTGCAAAAAATGGAATAATAGAACCAGATCAACAAATAAGAGATTATCTTGCAGCGAGAGGCGCTAGCAAATATAACGAGGTTCATGGTGATGCAGATGCTCGATACGAAAAAGTGTACGAGTATGAGGCATCGGAGCTAGAGCCTATTGTGGCAAAACCATTTTCACCAGAAAATATTGTTGTTGCACGTGAACTCTCTTCTACAGAGCTTGACAAAGCATACATTGGCTCATGTACAGGCGCAAAGCTAGAAGATTTGCGTGCTGTTGCAAAAATTCTCAAAGGGCGAACTGTGAAGATAAGAACTGAGGTCTTACCCGCAGCTATGTCCATATTCAGAAAAGCAATGGACGAAGGACTTTTGAAGATTTTCATGGATGCAGGAGTTGTTGTTGGACCGCCAACATGTGGAGCATGTTGTGGAGCACACATGGGTGTATTGGCAAAAGATGAGGTCTGTATAAGTACTACGAACAGAAACTTTCCAGGAAGAATGGGACATGTAGAATCCAAGACCTATCTTGCATCGCCACTTGTTACTGCAGCATCAGCCGTAACAGGTAAGATCACTGACCCTAGGGATCTAAAATGAAGGGCTCTGTAATAAAATATGACAAAGACGATATCGATACAGATGTCATTTTACCAGGACCATATCTTAAGATTCACGACTATGGCGAACTTGCAAAGCATGCAATGGAAGGGCTTGACAAGGACTTTCACAAAAGAGTAAAGCCAGGCGACTTCATAGTAGCAGGAAGGAATTTTGGTTGTGGTTCTTCAAGAGAACACGCTCCAATCGCACTTTCATACTCTGGAATAAAGGCAGTGTTGGCTTTGTCCTTTGCAAGAATATTTTACCGTAACGCCGTAGACGGTGCATTCTTGCTTCCAATTGAAATTGAGGAGAATGCTTACAAGGATATCTCAGATAGTGACTTTCTTGAGATTGACATATCTAAAAATGAAATCAAAAATTTGACAAAAAACAAGACCTACAAAATGAAGCCATTCCCTGAATTGGTTGGAAAGATAATTTCAGCGGGAGGGCTTTTTAACTACAAACCATAGAAATCAAATTCTTATACTATTATATCTCTCGTTTGAGGAGAAGTAATTTGCATGACAAAAACCTTATTTGAAAAAATTTGGAATTCGCACCTAATCGATGAACAAGATGGACGTTCATTACTTTACATAGACAGACATCTAGTTCATGAAGTAACATCTCCTCAGGCATTTGATGGATTGAGAATGAACAAAAGAAAGGTTAGACGACCAGATCTTACTTTTGCAACAATGGATCATAACGTACCAACAAACAATCGTTCACTTCCTATTGTGGACCAGACATCTGCCATGCAGATACAAGCACTAGAAAGAAACTGCAAGGAATTTGGAATTCAGCTTTTTGACATTAACAGCCCAAATCAAGGTATAGTTCATGTAATCGGTCCTGAACTTGGCATCACACTTCCGGGAACCACAATAGTGTGTGGTGATAGTCATACATCTACTCAGGGCGCCTTTGGTGCGTTTGCATTTGGTATAGGAACAAGCGATGTTGAACATGTCTTAGCTACTCAATGCATCTGGATGGAAAAACCAAATACATTTGAGATCAAAATCGAAGGAAAAAGAAAAAATCCTCACGCAGTTACTGCAAAAGACATCATTCTATCAATAATTAGAGAAATTGGAACTGGGGGTGGGGTTGGATGTGTATTCGAGTATAAAGGAGAGGTTGTATCAGAATTCAGCATGGAACAGAGAATGACTATATGTAACATGTCAATCGAGGGGGGAGCAAGGGCTGGCTTAGTTGCGCCAGATGAGAAGACATTTCAGTACTTGAAGGGAAGAAGGTATATTCCGAAAAATTATGATGAATATGTAGAATATTGGAAGGAAAACCTAAAGACAGACTCTGGTGCCAAGTTTGACAAGTCCTTTACAATTTGTACAGATAAAATTGTGCCACAGGTCAGCTGGGGGACAAATCCTGCAATGACAGTGGATGTTACCGGGAGTGTTCCGTTTGCCGAAGAATATGCAAAAGGAAATCCAGAAGAAGAAAAAGCGGCAAACAGAGCGCTCCAGTACATGGGACTCAAACCTGGAACTCCAATTACTGATATCACAGTTGATCGAGTCTTCATCGGTTCTTGCACCAATTCTAGATTGGAAGATTTGATTGAAGCATCAACGATTGTAAAAGGAAAGAAGGTCTCGCCAAAAGTTCGAGCCATGATAGTACCAGGATCACAAAATGTAAAAAAACAAGCAGAAGAGATTGGCCTTGACAAAATTTTTAAAGACGCAGGATTTGAATGGCGCGAATCAGGTTGTAGCATGTGTCTAGGTATGAACCCTGACATACTAGCAACTGGTGAAAGATGTGCGAGTACATCAAACAGAAACTTTGAAGGAAGACAAGGGACAGGAGGCAGAACGCATCTTGTAAGTCCAGTGATGGCAGCTGCTGCATCAATTTACGGACATTTTGTGGACGTAAGAGAAATGGATTTGAACTGAAATGGAACCGTTTAGAACAATTCATAGCATTATTACCCCATTAGACAAAATCAACGTAGATACTGATCAAATAGTTCCCAAGCAATTTCTAAAGCTAATAAAAAAGGCTGGATTTGGCCAGTACTTATTCTTTGACTGGAGGTTCGAAAAGGACGGCAAGGCAAGAAGAGATTTTATCTTAAACGACCTTGAATACAAAAACTCCAAGATCTTGGTTACGCGAGACAACTTTGGTTGTGGTTCTAGTAGAGAGCATGCTGTCTGGGCATTGCTAGATTACGGATTTCGAGTAATAATATCTACCTCGTTTGCAGATATCTTCTACAGCAACTGCTTCAAGAACGGTGTCCTTCCAATAAAGGTAAGCAAACAAACATTGCAAAAACTCTTTGAGACAAAATCCGAAATCGAAGTAGATTTGGAAAACCAACTCATCAAATTTGATGGTACCCAGATTCCATTTGAAATAGAGGATCATTGGAAGAAAATTCTTCTTGAGGGACTAGATGATATTGCAATTACTCTAACGCGTGAAGATAAAATATCAAAATACGAAAGATCTCAGGCAAACACTAAGTTCCCAGCTTCTTAATTATTTGACTCACAAGTTCTTTGTTTCTATCAACTCTTGTGGGAGAGTCGATATCAATCCAAGGTATCCTGCCGATGTCGTATGCACTTATCTCACCACTCTTTGACATTGGCTGCAAAATATCGTAAGACAGATTCAGATCTTTTTTTCTGGGCTTTTTTGACCTGATTGAACTCAGTATTTTCGAATTTAGCATATAGACACCAAGACACTCTGCCATTCCAAGTTCTATCGCGGGCTTTTCTTTGAACTCTTTGACAAGTCCATCTCTTATTACTGCAAATCCAGTTTCTTCTCGTCTGTACTTTCTTGTCGCAATTGTAGCAATGGTCTTTTTTTGTTTGTGGAATTTATGCATAACCTTGATATCAATTGGACTGAGATTATCGACAAACCAAAGTAGAAAATCTGAACCTTTGCCAAGGAATCGACTAAGATGAAGTAGGTCGCCTCCGGTTCCGCTCTGTGAATCCTGGACAAATCTAATTGGCTTTTTTACAAGAATGTTACCTTCAAAATAGCTCTCAATTTGCTTACCAATGCCAGTAAAATCTGCAAGTATGATTATCTCATCAATAACGTTAAACGAGGACAGGTATCTTACCAAGTGGTAGATAAGCGGTCTTCCTTGAACAGGAATCATAGCTTTTGGAACAAAGTCTGTAAAGGCCTTCCACGGGTTCCATGTCCTCCGGACAAAATTACAGCTTTCAACGCTATCTGTAGGATTTTTGCTTTCTTCTTCTGGCGCTAGGACCGCCAAACTTCTTTGGTTCCTTTCTTCTGTCATCGCCACTTAAGAAATGTTTATCGTATTCTCCAAGTCGCCTTCTCAGATCTTCTCGAGCTGATTTTGTCAGTGGATGATCCTTTGGTTCTTTTCTAGACTTTGTCCATCCTGTCATGGCTCTCGAAATTGCTACCGCACAAGCGTAGGACTGTCCAATAAAACCGCCACCGCGGACTCTAACCGAAACATCGATTTTGTTTCTAAGTTCTCCTGCAACTTCGAGTGGTGCAAGTATGACCTCTCTTGCAACTTCTTGTTGAATCATCTCTACTGGAATATTGTTAATTCTTACACGTCCAACTCCTTTCGTAATGAAAGCATGCGCTCTTGCAGTCTTTCTTGATGCAAAATAGCTTTCAAGCTTTGCCATTATTCGTGCCATCCCACCATACGTCCCAGATCTCCCAAACTTGTGTAGTATGGAGCTGGTTTTTTGATCTTAGCATCTTCAAACTGTGTTGTCTTTTTTGATTTTAATTCATTTGGTACCCCCAAATATGCTCTCAATCTCTTTAGCGCAGTTTTTCCAGAAGGTTTGTTCTTTGGAAGCATCCCACGTACCATCTTCGATATCATTGTATCAGGCCTACGAGGATGGAAAGGACCAAATTTAGGATTTGTTATGCTAGATATCTCGAGATATTTTCTGTATTCTTCTATGATTGCCTTCCTGTCACCGCTAAGCATGATATTCTCAGAGTTTACTATTGATACTCTATTTCCAGTTATGAGAAGTTTTGCAACGTGAGAACACAGTCTGCCTGCTATTTGATTTGTCCCATCTACAATAATGTTTTGTGGACCTTGCTTCTTTTGTGCAGATTCCACTTGTACTTGTTGCTTAGCCAATTATCTTCACTCCCTTTCCCGTTGGATGGTCCTTTATTAATTGAGCAAATTCCACCATCTTTCCTCCTGACTGTGTCACTTTCTTTGCTCCGCTATCAGATATCGAAAATGAACAAAGCGTTATCTTGTGCGTTATGTTTCCTGTACCTAGGACCTTCCCTGGTACTACTACTATATCATTATCATTTACAAATTTATCAAGTTGACCCAAATTGATTACTCTTCTAGCCCTAGATGGTTTTAGAGCAAGCTTTGAAAGTTTTAACCATATTGGAGCGTTGTTTTTCTTTGAGGCCCCACGAAGCTCCTTTGCCATTTCTAATACTACTTGATTGGTCATGTGTAATTATGCCAAATTTAACCCAAATATAATATATGCTTCAACCAATCGTTGCTATTGTATGCTGGAAATCTCCTAGTCTTTTTTCAAGCTCATCAACTGCCGCTCTAATTACCTCTGCTGCTGTCAAGCTCCCAACGGTTTCTAAAGTCAAGATGTGTTCCTCCGGGTTATTGCCATCTATTAGAGCTGCCACACTTGCTGAGTTCCACTTGGCATGCTCGCTTCCTCGTCCAAGTCTTGCATAGGCTTCAAACTTTAGCTTCTGACCTGGTGCCAAGACCGCTATGGGGATGTTGGGACTAACAGGTTTTACCACTTCGTCTTCTGAGCTAAGATCGGAAGAAGTTACAGTGCGTGTGGTGTCAGAACTACCAGAATCTAGCATCAATAATACTCTACAACGACTGCAACCAAGTTCGCTGTGGCAATCACACGCAGAAGGTTCGACGAATCTTGAAAGATCAGTCCTTAATGGAATCATTGCAAGTCTGTGGGCCACTCCTTCATCAGCCAAAACAGACGAATTTTCAATTATTACAACATCATCAACGGCAAAGGTAGGAACTCCAGACAAGCAAATTCGTCTAAGAGCATTAGCATATTGTAGAGGTATTTTCTTAAGTCTAACGACAATTCTGTTTCCACTTTGCTCAACTATCTCTAGAGAAGTCAAATCTTGTTGGAGAAGGCTGAAAATCCAAATAAAAATCTAGCGAGTTTTTCTGTATAGATAAATACCAAGAAACATTACACAACAATTATGGAGAAGGTAACAGTGGTCAGACTAGCAGTCGAAGGTGAGAAATTTGAAATCTTGGTCAAGCCAGACCCGGCTTTGGAATATAAACTAGGGAAAAGAAAAGAAATCTCAGGAGTTCTGGTTTCTGATGAAGTCTATTCCGATTCTAACAAGGGAACAAGGGCATCTACTGAGAAACTGACAAAAGCGTTTAAAACCACAGATGCCATTGCTATTGCTGCAATAATACTACAGAAAGGTGATCTCAATCTTACTACTGACCAGAGACGGAAGATGGTCACAGAAAAGCGCAAACAGATAATCGACTTTATAGCAAAAAGCTTTGTAGACCCAAGATCGCATCTTCCACATCCGCCACTGAGAATTGAGCAGGCTATGGATGATGCCAAGGTATCAGTTGATCCTTTTCGAAGTACTGATGAACAGACAAAAGATGTAATCGAACAACTCCGTTCAATAATTCCACTAAAATCAGAGAACATGTTACTTGAAATTCTTGTCCCTGCACAATTTGCGGCTCAATCTTACTCTGTTTTGAAATCATATGGAACTTTAAAAAAAGAAGAATGGCAATCTAATGGTTCACTCAAAGTAATACTAGATATACCGGCTGCGGCAAGGGCAAACGTGATAGATAGATTAGGTTCTGTAACAAAAGGCACAGCTTCTGTAGAGGTTGCTAAATGATGGACGTAAAAAGACGATACGTTATACCAGGTGACATAATTGTAACCGGACCGCTTAGAGCAGAACAAAATGTCTACCAAGACGGTGACCGAATAATTGCAACAAGCGTAGGAATTTCGGAAATTTATGAAAATGCCGTTAGAGTAATACCATTAACTGGAACATACATTCCAAAAACAAACGATCTTGTTATAGGTAAAGTAGTTGGGACTTCGCCACTTTCTTGGGAATTTGATATCAACTCCCCATTCATAGGATTCCTTCCAGCTCAAGATGTCTTTGGAAGAGACTATTCTCCCACTAAAGACGAGCTTAGACAAAGATTGAACATAGGAGACTTGGTTGCAGCTAGAGTT
This sequence comes from Nitrososphaerota archaeon, assembly GCA_005877205.1. Lineage (GTDB taxonomy): Archaea > Thermoproteota > Nitrososphaeria > Nitrososphaerales > Nitrosopumilaceae > Nitrosotalea. The sequence continues at coordinate 13,770 of VBPL01000040.1, read as the reverse complement.
GCTAATTTTGATAGATCAAGAGATCCCCTTCTGACTGTACAAGATAGAGATCTTGGCAAAATAGAATCTGGAGAACTAGTCGAGATTTCTCCAAGCAAAGTACCAAGATTGATAGGCAAACGCGGTTCGATGATTCAGACAATAGAGATGGCAACCAAAGCAATGATAACAATCGGCCAGAACGGCTGGATTGTTATTTCTTGTGAGGATCCAGAGGGATTATTAAAGGCAATAGAAGCAGTCAAGATGGTTGATGCCCTGGCGCATACACCGAACTTGACTGAAAGAGTCAAATCTATGCTTGGGGTACCAGAGGGTGAATATAATGACACAATTAATGACTGAAGATGGAATTAGATGCGATGGAAGAAGAGTAGATGAACTAAGGAATATTTCGATTAAAGTCGGAGTATTGAAAAATGCAGATGGCTCTGCGTACATTGAATTTGGTAAAAATAAGATCTTAGCAGGTATTTTTGGTCCCAGAGACGTACATCCAAAACATATGGCAAACCAAGACACCGGAATTTTACGTTGCAGATATCACATGTCTCCTTTTTCTGTGACAGAGAGGAAAAATCCAGCTCCATCTAGAAGGGAGATCGAGATATCGAAAGTTATCAAAGAAGCATTACAACCAGCCTTAATTCTCAAGGACTTTCCAAGAACTGTCATAGACGTATTTGTTGAAGTTCTTCAGGCAGATGGCGGCTCACGATGTGCAGCTCTTGATGCAGCTGCAGTAGCACTTGCAGATGCAGGAATTCCAATGCGCGATTTGGTATCGGCTTGTGCCGCCGGAAAAGTAGCCGACAGAATAGTCTTGGATGTCAATAACGAAGAGGATCAAGAAGGCCAGGCAGATATGCCAGTAGCCATGATGCCTAATGTAGGAAAAATTACTCTAATGCAACTTGATGGAATTTTAACCCCTGAAGAGTACAAGACATGCCTTCAGACTGCCATTGGTGGTTGCAAACGAGTCTATGAAATTCAAAGAAAAGCCTTGATGGAAAAATACTTTCAAAACGGAGAGCAGTGAATTTGGGCTCAGTAATACTAGATCAATTAAAGCGAGATAGAATCTTAGACTTACTCAAGGAAGGCAAGAGAGTTGATGGTAGGGCTTTAGAAGAGCAAAGACAATTATCCATTGAGACTGGAGTAATTCCAAAAGCAAATGGTTCTGCAAGAGTAAAGCTAGCAAATACCGAGGTTATCACAGGTGTAAAAATACAACCTGACAAACCGTTTCCGGATCTTGGTGACAAAGGAATCCTCATCTGTACAGCAGAAATTCTACCTTTAGCAGATCCAAACGTAGAACCTGGTCCGCCAACAGAAGACGTAATAGAGCTTGCAAGAGTAGTAGATAGGGGAATAAGAGAGACAGAAATGATCGACCTCCACCAACTTGTTTTGAAGGAAAACAAATCAGTAATAGGTCTGTTTATCGATAGTAGCATAATCAATGCCGATGGAAACCTCTTTGATGCATGTTCTTACGCCTCAGTAGCAGCCATTCTATCATGTACTGTTCCAAAGTATGAAATAAAAGATGAGGCACCAGTCCTAGTTGAAGGAGTTACCTCAAAAGCTCCAGTACAGACACTGCCGGTGTCAGTAACGATGGCAAGGATAGGAGACTACATAGTTGTCGATCCTACAACAGAAGAGGAAGCTTGCATGGATTCAAGAATTACAATAACGACCAACTCAGAGGGAAATATATGCGCATTACAAAAGGGAGGCAGTAACGGCTTTACCGTTGACCAACTTGTTCGATGTTCAGAAATAGCTCTTTCTGTGGGAACAAAAATAAGGAAGCGGCTTGAACAGCTGATGCAAGATGGCAAAGAGTAAAGGCTCATCATTAAAAGGATTAGGCCAAAAGTATGGGCTAAAACCACGCAAGAAGTTTACAGCAATACACCGACTCTTAAAGGCAAAAAGACGTTGTACCGAGTGTGGTTCTGAAAGATTTGGAAGAGTAGCTGTTGGAATTTGGGCCTGTAAAAAATGCGGATTTAAGGTAGCAGGCATGGCTTATGACATCAAGCTATAATGCCAAGATAGAAATTTCAGCAGACAAACGCACTAAAGCAATTTTCAAATCTATTGAGACTGATAACAAATTCTATGACGAAAACCCGACTCAGACAAAAATGCTTTTTGATGATAAAAAAATTACAATTTTAATTGAAACACAAGAACTTTCACACCTTCGCGCTAACCTAAATTCAACTCTACGACTTGTTCAGGCAAGTAATGATTCAATAGAATCGGTAAAGATATAAACAAAACAACGGCTGAGTCAATCATGTCTTCTGGCGAACAACAAATTCCTCCATGGTTGCAAGAGCAGGTAGCTCGATTACAACAGCTGCAACAAAATCTTCAATCAATATTGCTTCAAAAGCAACATCTCGAGTCAGAACAGCTTGAGACTGAGAGGGCTCTTGAGGTACTAAAGAAAGCAGATGATAACGAAACCGTCTACAAGACAGCCGGTTCAATTCTTATCAAATCTACAAAAACTAGTTTGGTTTCGGAACTTGAAGAAAAGGGAGAACTTGCAAACACACGGCTTACAGTACTTGCAAAACAAGAAACCAGAATCAAAGAAAATTTGAAAGAATCAGAGACTAAGATAAGAGAGATGTTGAGAGGCCCTACGCAGACAGGTCAGCAAAAGACAGATACTCCTAAATAAAATATAGACAGAGTTTTAACAGTTTAATGAAAATAGAAGACCTACGAATGGTAATTGACGAACGGGAAAGAAAATGTGGAATTCCTGATCTACTAAAAGAAGTGGGCGTAAAAGTTGAGATGACAAACCTTCCCGTAGGCGACTATATAGTTGCACCAGAAACGGTAGTAGAAAGAAAGAGCATGTATGATTTCATTTCCTCAGTTTTTGACGGCAGGTTGTTTGATCAATGCAACAGACTAAAAGAACACTTTGAGCATCCAACGATTGTAATAGAAGGTAATGTGGACGAAATAGACCAAATTACGGAAAATCCACTAGTCTTCTATGGGGCAATATCGTCCGTAGTTCTTGATTTTAAGATCCCAGTTGTTCCTACACCAAATGCGTCTCATACTGCTAAATTGCTAATCTCAATGTGTGCAAGACAGGGCAGCATCAAGGGTCCATTTCTCAAAAAAATACGAAAATCTGGAGACCTGAATAAGCAACAATTATCTGTGCTATGTAGTCTTCCCGGTGTTGGCGAAAAACTAGCATCTAGGATGCTAGAGAGATTTGGCTCTCCAAGTAATTCATTGAACGCATCCTTTAATGAACTATCAAAAATCAAGGGTCTGGGAGAGGCGCGTGCACAAAAGATTAGGAAGATACTTGATGCACAAACCAAGAGTGCAAAAAGAACGAACCAGAAGACTTTACACGATATCTGACCACGATTCAAATATCTGGTATCAACTGTACCGATTGAATGATAATATCACTAGATAGTTCATTTGCCGATTGGGTTGGAAAAAGACTTCCTCTTGGCTGAACGCCTCATTAACTTATTTCCACATATAGGGCACTGAGAAATTTTAGAAAAAATCTTCTCACAGCCAGGACAAAAATAAATCCAGTCCTTTATCTTCCCTATTCCTCTTGTCATGACTGGGGTCACCTTTAAGTTGAGATGTTTGGCTACGTTTGATATTGCAAAATCGTCTGTAACTAATTCACCATTTAACTGCAAACAAAGTGCAATTATAGAGACATCTTCATCTGAAAGAGTTTGAATATCTCCTGTCTGCTTTGCCTTTTGCTGTACTGTTTCTACAAACTCTCTTTTGGGTTCAATTATACCTAGTCTGTTTGATTCAATAAGAGCATTAATCGCACCTTGTTCTTTTTTGATATGCTTGATTTCTTCAAAGACTAAAGGTGTTGTAAAACTAGCCTCTTGCGAAGAAAAGGGTATTCCGGCATAAAAAGAAGTGGCATCTAGGACTTTAGAAGCCAAGCTTACTCATCTGTCTTAGACCTTGCTTTTTGAGTCTTACAAATACTGCTTGCTTTTTGTATTTTCGAATTGTAATCACATCATCAAACCTAGCGGCTTTGATTACTTGAGCATCCATGATTATGTTTGAATCATGGTTGCTTATGATCTCAATTTTTTCATCTGGAACTACAATCGATGGTAACTTGTTTACCGGAGCAACCGGAGTTATTATAAGAACATCAAGGCTTTCATGCAAAATAGGTCCTCCAAGAGAATAAGAGTGTCCCGTGGAACCGCTTGGTGTAGCTACTATAACCCCATCCATTTTCTGGGTAGCAGTATCATTTTGGAATCTTATCTCAAATAGCGAAGTCTTTGTGAGGTTTTGTCTATTGATGAATATCTCATTAAGTGCTGGTGGAAAGTCCTTGCCACCACAAGAAGAAACTACTCTAGTTCTTCTATCTAGGAATATGTTACCAGAAATTATTTGGTCAATTGCAGCATCTATCTGAGGCAAGGTAATTTCTGATAATATGCCACGGTTTCCGCCTACATTGATCGCCAAATTAGGAACCTCATTTTCCAAATATCTGAATGTGCGTAAAGTTGTTCCGTCTCCACCAAGAGTGATGGTTAGGTCAAGCCTGGTTGTCTTAAGCTCCTCCAAATCGTTTACTTTTTTTGTTCCATCAACATCTACCGGAGATACTGTATACACCTTGACCTTTCTTGCAAGAAATTTCTTTGCGACTTTTCTTGCTGCATCTTCGGCTTCCTTGGAGCCAAATTTGCTTACAACTGCGACATTATTAAGATCCAAGCAAAAAGTACTATTCTAGTTTCACTTAAAAAGCATCTGATAAGTATAAAATATTAGGAGCTCTTTTTAGTAAAGTAGTGGAAGAGAAAATATGAATTATGCGCATCCGGATGTTCTAACCGATACAGAAACAGTTGCAAAAAATCTGAACAACAAATCGATCAAAATCGTTGAAGTGGATTACGACCCAGAAAATGCTTACAGGCAGGGTCATATCCCAGGTGCTAGTCTGATTTGGTGGAAACGCGATATCAATGACCCTATTACCCGTGACATTGTAAACAAAGCTCAATTTGAAGAATTAATGTCAAGAAATGGAATAACTACAGACTCGGAAGTTATTATGTACGGCGACTTTAATAACTGGTTTGCAGCGTTTGTTTTTTGGATCTTCAAGTATTATGGACATGAAAAAGTGAAGATAATGAATGGTGGAAGAAAGAAATGGGAAATAGAAAAGAAATCGTACACAAAGGATGAACCACAGATTCAAAGAACAAAATATATTTCTCAACCTCCAAATGAAGGAATCAGAGCTTATTTGTTTGATGTGAGAAGAGCAGTTGACAGAAAAGAAACAGTTCTAGTTGATGTTCGCTCTCCGAAGGAATTCTCCGGCGAGATTACTGCACCACCAGAGTATCCTATGGAACATGCCCAAAGAGGTGGACATATTCCAGGGGCTAACAATATTCCATGGGCTTCTGCAGTAAATGACACTGATGGAACATTCAAGGCAGTTGAAGAACTAGAAAAAATTTATGGATCGAAAGGAGTCACACGTGATAGAGACGTAATATGCTACTGTAGAATAGGTGAGCGATCATCACATACTTGGTTTGTCTTGAAGTATCTTCTTGGATACCCACAAGTTAGAAACTATGATGGCTCTTGGACTGAATGGGGTAATATGATTGGAAATCCAATTGAAAAATAACGAATCAGACCAGGAACATACGATCTTAAAGAAAGGCATCTTCTACGCAATTAAAGACGGACCTTTAGATATCATAATGGAAGACAAGACAAAGCGCGGATTAACTGTGCAGGAAAGATCGATTGACGAGAAATACAGTGTCGAAGCCGAAAAAGGAATGATCCACGACATGGATGGAATTGGTCATAAAGTAGGCATTAGATGGTACTTCCCAAAAAACAAATTTACATTAGACAAAGTTCTCGATTATGCAAAAGAGATGGAAGAAAGATACAGAAAGATTCGAGAAGAAACTTGCCCGGATTACTAAGAAGCGTTTTTAAAGTCTCGCCATCAATAGTAGAAATACAGTGTCTCTTCTCTTAAAGGACAAAGTTTACACAGTTCAGTCGGCTACATCAAAGAGGGGAATATATCCACTACACAGCTATAAGCTGGGTCTATATCGGCTTCCGATAAAATTAGAGGACAAATACGAAATTGATTCTATAGTTAATGGTTTCAAGAAAGTCTTTGTCATGGATCAATTTGCTGACAGAATCTATGCAACATATCGATGGAAAGAAGAAAATATGCCAGACCCAAATGCTCGAGGATACAAGCAGATTGAACTTGAGGTTCAGGTGGAAATAGTGACCGGAGAAGTCGTTGATATGATTTATCAGATATATCCAGTCGAAAAATATGGAGATGGTCTCTGGGTTAAAGATTATAGAAAGAAAGCTGATGCAAACGCCAAGATGATAATAGATACAATATTACGAAATAGCGTGCTTGCTGACAAGATGATAGAATATTTTGTAAAGACTAAACAACTCCAACAAGAGCAGGCCGTCAGAGAATTAGAAGAAATGACTCCATTAGCTCAGATAGTTCCAAACGCAAAACCAAAACCAAAGCCAGCCGCTCCTCCGCCAGGACAAGAGGCGATCAAGCAGGTAGAGGCTGAGACACCGACAGGTGCAAAACCAGGTCCAATAGACGTGGAATTCAAGTCAAAGCTTAAGGTGACTGAAACATTTGCTGCTCCATCTAGTGGTCATAAGATAAAGATCTTTGGTCCTAGGAAAGGAAATGAGATCTTGGGAATATGGGGGGAAACCGTTTCTGTTGATTACGATATTTGTATAGCTGACGGTGCGTGTATCGACGCTTGCCCAGTTAAGGTATACGAATGGGCTGAGTTTAAGGGAAACCCATCTTCAGAAAAAAAGCCCTTGATGGCAAGAGAACCTGATTGTATCTTCTGCTTGGCATGCGAAAATGTTTGTCCTGTCCAAGCGATCAAAATTTTCAAAAAGGGCTAAAAGGTAAAGCCAGCGGTAGGACTATAAAGACTTGTGAGTTGAAAAACTCCAATGCTGACACACGCCCTTCCAAACCCGTTGATACAATTTTTGTGGAATCTCTTCATTACCATAGCAATTGTGATAACTCTTTACACTTGTAATTTTTATTATCTGGTTATTTTGTCTAGACAGAAAAAAAAGAGTAAATCTGTAGAATTAAACGAAACTCCAACAGTTACGATTCAACTGCCCATATACAATGAGAAGTATGTAGCGGCTAGATTAGTCAATGCTGTTTGCTCATTAGACTATCCAAAGGAAAAATTATGCATCCAAGTACTTGATGATTCCAACGATGAAACTAATGACATTTTGAAAAACCTAGTGGAAGACTATCAAAAGAAAGGATTTGACATCATACACGTCAGAAGAGGAAACAGGAAGGGCTACAAAGCAGGTGCTCTCCGGTATGCCATGAAATTTGCCAAAGGTGATTTTATCGCTATTTTTGACGCAGATTTTATCCCCCCAACATGGTTTCTCAAAAAGGCACTATCATATTTTTGTAAACCTGAAATTGGTTTAGTTCAGTGTAGATGGGGACATGTCAACGAAAAATACTCAGCCCTTACAAAAGCCCAAGCTCTAAGTCTTGACCTTCATTTTCTAATAGAACAAAAAGCAAAAAGTAATACCAATCTTTTCATAAATTTTAACGGTACAGCAGGCGTATGGAAAAGACAATGCATCGAAGACTCGGGAGGATGGCATACATCTACGTTAGTAGAAGACCTTGACTTGAGCTATCGTGCTCAGATGAAAGGTTGGAAATGTGTATTCATACAAGACATAGTAGTAGATGCCGAACTGCCTGTTCAAATGAATGCAGCAAAGAGACAGCAGTTTAGGTGGGCAAAAGGATCTATTCAATGTGCAATAAAGTTACTTGGAGATGTTGCAATAAAACGAATTCCAATCGAAGCCAAGGTCCAAGCTTTTGTCCAGCTTACAAGACATATCGTCCATCCTTTAATGCTAATACAATTTCTCATCTTGCCAATATTACTTGCGGCCAAGATAAACCTCTATGTGGTAAGTGGATTGCCGGTTCTTACAATAGTAGCATACCTTGCAGTGGGCCCAATTGCCTACATCATGATAATACGTGAATTATGGGCAAAGAGTTGGAAATCAAAAGTCCTCTCTTATCTATACTTGGTATTTTATTCCGCTGGGATGTCAGTAAATAATACAGTAGCTGTATTTGACGCTCTGTTTGGGAAAAAGAATGAATTTTTGCGTACTCCAAAGTTTGGGATTGTAAAAAATAGTGACGATTGGAGGGATAAAGCATACGCCCTACCATTTACAAAAACTACGCTTCTTGAGATATTCTTTGGCATCTATGGAATCATTGGTATGTTTGTTGCGATCTTTTCTAATAACCCGGTCTTTGCCCCAATACTAGGCATACAGGTAGTTGGTTTCTTATACATAGCCTACCTCAGTGTATCGCACTCGATATCTAAAAAAAGCAAATCAAGAAATATGCGAATTGAATCAAAGGTTCAGCGGATGGCAAATACATACTATAAAATTGCATTGGTAGGAATCATTGGTATTATAATACTTGGTGTTGTCATGGCATTTGAGGAATATAATATCCGAGTATATCCGCTAGACGAGGCAAGAGGAGTTCTGTTTAGAATCCAGACTACATCAGACCCACAGATCATGCACACTGACCTTAACAAAGTAAAAGATTATCTCCCAAAAACAGGTAATCCTGTTTGGATATTTCCAACTGAGTCGACTGATTTTGGAAAGATTCAGGGAGATCTTAATGATATGATATCAACGGTTGACAAAATTTCAAACGTCCCGGCTGACAGTGCTGCATATCACACAGGAATGTCTAACGTACACCTGATGTCTGATGTAATGATACGTAATCTACTTGATGCTACGCCATACATGTACGTCAGTATTTCAAACATCTTGTTTGGATGTATTTGGGTTGCCGTAATAATTGGAATCTTTGCTGTACTAAAGAAGAAAAGAGATCGATTGCAATCCTTCGAAATATCTGATGAAAATTAAGATATATTCAGTTCGTGTCTTACTTCGTCTACTGCCCGTATTCCATAGAGATCACGAACCTGTTCTATCCTAATTGATTCTTTAACAAGATCAGAGCCAAGTTCACTTGTTAAAAGCCTGAAGACATCTGTGAATCTAATTTCCCACCTGTCAGCACAGTCTAATATTTTTGATATGCTCCATTGTTTAACCTCAAGTGGCAATGGCATTTTAGTTTCTGTCTCAATTGAAAGACGATCAAACAAGTTTATCATGTCAACTGCTTGAGATACCATCTTTTGTATGTCTTCTAGGGTTCCGTACTTTGATTCAGAACGCATTCTTATATTGGACTGAAATTCGGACAAGCGTAATAATCCCATTACTTCACGCGAGGTGCTTTGGGATGTCTTGTGAGTTATTCCTCGGATCTCTTGCAGTTGTTGAGAGATTTCGTGAGTCTTTTTGTTGAATTCCGATATAGATGATGAGTTTTTATTTAGTAACTCTGAAAAATCTGCCATTTTCTCATCCAACTCTTTGGTCCTGCCAAGTACGTTTTCCCTGAAATTAGCAAATTCAGCGTTAACATTTCTGATGTCATCACTTAGAGCAGAAAGTGAGTCAGTTTTCTTGATTAAAGAATAAATCTCTGTTCCGACGTTTCTTATCTGAGAGTCCAAGTTAAGCAGGGGTTCAGTCTTTGTTGATATGTTGCCAATATCGCCTTTTAGGTTGGAAATACTCTCTTCCAAATGCACCATCTTTTCGGCTTTGGCCGAAATTTCCTTTGTACTTTGCTTTAATTCTCCAATCTCTTGGCTTAGGTTTGAAAGCGACTCAGCGTTGCTTGCTACGTTCTTGAGTTCTTCACGTATCTTTTCAGTCTTTTCTGAAACATGCATTATCATCTTAGAGTTATTTCTAATAGAATCCAAGTTGTCAGCTACACTTTGCATGATTTTATTGGTATCAGGAATAGATTCTTGTTTTTGACGAACCTTGCCAACCTGGTCATGAAGCTTACTTACTTGATCATTAATTTTATCAATCAGAGTGGAATGTGTTTTCACTTGGCTCATTCCAGAGAATAGCCGCTGGGTGTCTTCTTCAATAATGTTTATCTGTCTTGAATTCTTTTGAATTTGTTCCAGTGACGAGTTGACTGCATCTACCATACTCTTCAGTGAGATCAGTATCTTCTGATTCTCTGCAAAAATCTTTGACATTGCTTTGACTTCTGAGGCCAGAATCTTGGTGGCATCAGAAATTGAACTCATTTTTTTGAGAACATCGGAAGTCGAGTCTCTATCCTGTTTAGATTCTACTCGTTTTGATTTAGCCACTTTTAATTAGAACAAAGCTAGCCGATAAAAAAGTTCGTTTTTGATTTTTGTGTATGTTAAAAAAATAGCCCAGAGTTAGTTATTAACTGTCTCTGGGTCATGGAGAACTTCGTGAAACATCTTTTCTACCAAGCCGTTTGCAGTCTCGATGAACTGTTTTGGACAAAATTCGCAGCTTAACATGAATTACCGTACCATACCGTACTATTAACATCGTGGTAAGTTCAGTATTACCGGCATGAATGTTCATTTGTTTTCAAGATTTCATGAGACAGAGTTTATTCAGTATCGTAATACTGCAGGAGCTCAGTTTCTTGACACATTATCTAAATCTTGAGAGAGCAGTCAGATACCCCAGGTATAATTCATCATAATCAGCAATACCCAATCATCATTCTGCTATTGGTTTTATCTCATCATAACTTATAATTTGACTTGCTTATGACTAGAACAAGTAATCTCATCTGGCAAACCGTCGTCTCAGTGAGAGACTTGATATGAAGCAATAATTTTTCACTAAATTGTCGGTCTAGGCTACGTTGGGTATTAAATAAAATTTCGCGACAGATCTCTCCATGACCGTGAATATCTTGCAGAAAATAGAGTCTGCAGGAGTAGATGGTATCAAGAAGGTTGCCCTGAAGAAAATATACGGCAAAGAATGCGACAATATGCTTGAGAGACTCAAGAAAAAAGAACAAATATTCATTGAAAAAAAAGGAGTCACTTATTGTATCTGGTCTAAAGAAAATTATATTCATTATCTAACTCAAAATGATCCGAAATTCAAGCTGGTGCTTGACATGGTATCTGGCACAAGCCAATCTGAACCCAAGGGGCATACACAGAATTTGCTAGAGGAAGTGGAAAGCATCTCGAATCAAGATTCTGCCTTGGCAAACGATGATTTTGAAATTGTCTTTAACAAGTACCTAAATGAATCATCTACTTCTATTGGATGGACACCATTTTCCAAGGTTAGGGAAAAAATTTGTGAAGCTAAAAATCTATCAAAGGAAAAATTTTACACGTTAGCTGCTGATCTTATTGAGCAAAAAAGAGAAAGATACGAAGTCTCGTCAGGCGGTCACGAAGGAATTATTGTTCGTGGGCTTGTTCATGGTTATGTGAGGAATCTCTAATGTACGCTTATGGATTAGAAACCAATCCCTACCCTAGCAGTCCTACACCTACAGAAAAAGACGCAAAAATTCTTGGAGGAAAGAGACACAAGGAGGCAAAATCTGCCATACTAGAGTGTATTAAAGAGCTCAACTGTAAAGTACACGGAAGAGAAGCCGCAACGGGGGATTTTCGAGTAATTACCGTAATTCAAGATGTTGGATCTGGCAAGACCCACCTGGCCTTGCATATTAAGAATCTTCAAGGTAGGCACAATATAGCGTGCTCCTTTGTTGATCTATCAACCATATCACCCAAAACCATGTCAAGTATCTACAACGCAATACTCAAAGGCTTGGAGAATGAGTTTTTTGTACAACTACGAAGCAAATTCCTAGAATACCTGGGAGAGAGAGCTGAAAACGGAGATGGCTCTGCAAAAAAAGCTCTTGATTATAGTTTCGTAAATAAAATCACTGGCTTGACCATAAAAGATAAAGTCGCTGATATTGTTAGGGGAAAAGAGCAGGTTTCTGTTGAAAACCTTAAGGTATTTCTAATTCAACGATTCAATCATTTTGAAGCGACTTTCATTAAAAGTGTTGTAACCAATTCGTTTGAAAGTATTGGTAATTTAGAAGAGCTAATCGGAATGATGTCATCTATATCAAAATTAACTCAAAGATTCCTGGGAAAGATTGTTCTCTTTGAAATGGACGAGTTTGATGGGAACAAAGAGTCAATTGAATTTGTAAAGGGAATAATTAACGCACATATTCCTGCGTCGGTACTGTTGCTGGTATCAACGCCTTCAGGTTATCTAGAGGTACAGAATTCAAATCCGTCTGTCTTTGATAGATTGGAGAAGGCAAATTACAAGATAGATCTTGTGGGTTCGAATTCAAAGGAGGAATTATCAGAGATAGCAGTAGAATATATCAAACACAATGATAAAAATGACAAATTTGGTTCCAAGGAACAAGAAGAACTATATAACAAGATTCAGGTTCTTTGCGACGAATTCCCAGAATTTCGAAACGTTCGATCTCTTATTAACATACTATATCATACCATGGAAAAGTCTGAAGAATTAGAGCTGGAAAAGATTGATGAAAATGCGATAGACGATGCAATTAGACAAACCTATCCTGGTCTAAGAGTTAGAGGAAGCATAATGGATATTCCAATATCCGACTTTATTTCTATCAGAAGAAGCTGTGATGATGATTCTACAGAAAGAGAACTCAAAAAAGCTGTCGACAACCTGACTAATTTTGCTCAGGAAATGGGCAATATATGCAAATTAGAAAAACAAAGTCTTCCACTTGATGCAGTCTACCAAGACTCATTTGGATCAAAGGTAGGCATAGCCGTAGTAGCAAATAAAAATGATTCTTCGAACTTGGTTGAGATTTCTAATATCTCAAAATCTGTTGTAGTTGACAAGTTGGTAATACTAACAAATAAGAAGATTCCTAGTCCGTATAACGCAACAGTAGTAAATATAGACAAATCCAAAATGATTGATCTATTCTACTTTAACAGCAAGTATACTGGAAAAAAAATTGCTGAAGAGGATAACGAGAGAGCAGAGATACTTGCAAGAACTCTAAGTATAATCTGATAATCTAAATTTTGCATCCTTTTAAAAAGAGAACTGGTGACCTGATATCATGGAAAACAATGAACTAGACAGACTGTTGACTCAACGACACAAAGATTTTACCGTCTTTGATTTTAACGGAAAAAAGGTCCCGTGTATCATACTGGAAGAATTTGATGATATCATGAAATCTGTGGCAGGCAAACCCGTCTCAGTTGAAACTAATCTTAACATACTTCAAGATGGACTGGGGAACGTATTTGTCAGGGTAACTATGGCTTTTTCACAAGGTGGTATGGAAGAGCAGTTTTTATTATATGCAAACGAGTCACTGGGATTCTTTGAAGCGCTTGCTGATACTTCGATGCTGGCTCTATCTTCGCCGCACTCTGAATACGGAAGCTCCAACGTATTTATGATTCAACTGCCAAAACCTGAAAGAGCAATAAACGCGTTAGAAATAATAAAAAAAGGGCTGAATAAGTGAATGCGGGGGTAAGGATAAGACGATTCCATTTGACTACATATGGAAGCTAATAATAAAGCTAGAATGAACGTAATGTTGAAAAAGATCGCAGAATTTTTGAATATAACGAT
>VBPL01000056.1 GCA_005877205.1 Nitrososphaerota archaeon | reverse complement strand
CGATCCCCTTTGTAAAATCAGAATCCTCTATTTGTCCTTGGGACCAATATTTTGCGTTATTTTTAATCCAGCTTGGAATCGATGGTTCTTGAGCAGTTGCATTTGTTGAATGACTAACCAGAACTACTAATGATATGCCAAGAATCAGATAAAGACTGAGGTTTTTTGTCAATTTACAACCTATCTCCCGTAAACTCATAACAAAAATGTTATTGTGATTCAAATTTGGCTGATCCTATAACAATAACGAAGTAAAGACAAGGTCACTCATTTGACTATTAATCAAGGCTATAATGAAAATTAAAATAAATAATTACAATACAAAATCATCTAATGAATCTTATCTTTCAGACCTTCTTGAATTTTTATGGCAGTAGTTGGGCAAACAGTTTCACACGCTAAACAGTATATACATGCTTTTTCTGCAAAAGGATCAGATTTGTCATACTCGTTTAGATTGTTACCAGGGCCATTTGAAGTTGGACCTTCTTGTGGTTTGAGATTCCAACCAAAAACTAGAACTGGACACGCGCTTATGCATGCGCCATCTGCTATACAAAGATCAAAATCAACCGCTACATTTGTTCCATGGATTCCCAGATAGCCTTTTTCGGATACATGTTTCTCTACGAGTTCTTGATCATGTGAATTTATCCCTGTAAAGTCCAATTCTCTTTCAACACCCTCTCCCCAAACATAATGGCTGTCTCCTGATGCCTGATTGCTGTGCTGTTGCGCTTTTCTTGGTAGCTTTTTGTAAAAGTCGGGATCGATAGGCATATTCCATACACTTCTCTTTATAACATTTAACACTATTCGTAGCTATGAGTCTCGTTCAAGTAGATTCCAGCACTGGGTACCAATAATTTTATCCTCTTATTGCCAACCTATAATTTTGCCGGTTTTAGCATCGATCCTGACTTTTTTGGTCCTTTCACCAAACGGGGAAACCATCACTTCGACCAACCAAATCCCATTTTCCAAGTTTATTTTTTTGATACTAAGAACTGAATGATGTTGTTGTAAAAATTGCGTTGCCATCTCTTCAGCTTTTTTAGAATCCATGATGAACAGGCAAGTTTACGCAAAACACCAATATATCAATCTGTATGATTTTTTTTGTGACACGAAGATTCTTAGGTAGGAATCTTCTATTTTCTAGATGCAGTTTGAGCAAAAATTCAGTGAGAGGAAAATAGATTATTCTATAAGATTATTCTGGAATAGTTTGTCCTAAAAATATTCTATCTTAAATAACAAGACGTAACAGAACATACGGACAAAGATTCTTCAGCAACTCGATCTATTATATGGATACAGGAAATGGTGAACTGAAATGATGACATGGTATTCGCATTTGATTCAGACGGGAAGCCACATAATAGGAATTTATCCTAATGAAAAAGCTAAACTTGATGCTGCCTTTGAATTTCTAAAAGACGGATTATTCCGTAACGAAAGCGTAATGCTAATAACTGATTCTATTCCCAAGGCCAAAATAATAAAGAGGATGACAAATGAATGGAGTGTTGACGTTCCAAGGCTTGTTGCAACAAATGATATTATTGTAAAAGATGCCTCAGAGTGGTACTTTGAAAACGGTAAACCAGATCCCAAGAAAATCAAAGAACAGTGGAATAGGTTGGTAAATCATCTGCTAAACGAGCGTAAAAGCGGTCTGCGTGTGTTCGAAGACACTAGACCTTTTTTCAAGCGCGGATTTGCAAAGGAATTGGTTGACTATGAATCAACACTAGAGAAAAAATTCAATTTACCTTTAACTGCCGTCTGCGCCTATGAATATGAAGATATAGATACACTTAGCTTCAAGCAGTTTTCAGTATTAAAGGAACACCACGGTGTAGTGTGGATGTGAGTCCTTTGGCATCCTCGCTACAGACTTTGGATATTCTAAAAAAGAGAAAGCTGTACGATCTTAACAAGCGGAAGTGATAAGATATGAAAAGGAGGACTCCATACCGCTCATACTTTGAAATCATATTTAACATTCTCAGAAATGCAAGCGATGGAAAAATCATATCAACCATAGCAAGAGAATCTAATCTTGCGCACTATCCAGCAAAAAATTATGTGAAATTGCTCCAAGCAAACGGGCTAGTAAGCATAAAAATAGAGTCTCTCAACAAAACGAGAAGTTGTGCAGTCATATCAACAACCCCAACAGGAATGGAATTCATTCAGACTTTCGAGAAGCTTTCCTCTATGCTACAAAATAAGGAACCGGTACTACCCAACCATATAAGCAACCAAGGTTACTAAGAACTAGTGCAGAAAGACAGAGTTTCTGAATGGTTTGTTCCTACGTTTGGACCAACGATTTTCAGACTCTGCTGCGGCATTCTTTTTTTACCATATACGGGAATGGTTGTCTCATTTGCAGCATGGGGTTCTTTTGCAGGTAACTTTTCTGTAGGAAGACTAGTTGCAATATGCGTTTTGTATTTCCTTGCACTTGGAGTTGCAGCGCATTGCCTTGATGCTGCAGGTAGCAGGGTAAAACCGTGGGGCATCATATCAAAGAAGAAGATCTTGGTAGCTTCGATAATTTCGTTGACAGTTGCCTTTGTTATTGGTTTGTATTACGCTTTCTTGGACTCGCCTCTTTTATTTCCGATAGGAATTGCAGAGACGTTCTTTCTCTTTGCATACAATCTTGAGTTATTTGGAGCAAGATTTCATAGTAATACTGTTTTTGTAATATCATGGGGTGTACTTCCAGTCTTTGCTGGCTCGGCAATTCAGACCGACGCTATATCGTTGCAAGCTCTTACGTTATCAGCCATTGCCGGTTCAATAAGCTATATTCTCATAAGAACATCACAAAAATACAAAAGACTCAGAGCTGGTTCCTCAAGCAGGTTAGATATTCATAAACAGGAAGTCATTTTAAAATTAATTAGTGGCGGTGTGATTTCTGTAACAGCATCATATTTCATATTAAGAATCCTTAATTGAAATGAACGTATTAGATATTTGTGGTAGTAGAAATAGGTAAGATAGCACAAACACTTCTTGATACTCCTGTAGGTTACGTAGAAGAGACCCTATCGAGTATCATCAGAAAGCCAGTTTACCTAAATGTAGTTGAACAAAATTCTCTGCATGATACAAGATATGTAAGAAAGGTGATAATTGGACACGGCCAATTTCCTATCCTTCGTGCAATTGTCAAGTTTGACTCGGAAAACCTGCCGCGTGAAGTCATGACAGGCCTTTTGCAAAAAAAAGAGAGCATAGGAAATATACTTCGCAAAAACAACATCACAACTGAAAGACATGTGGTGGCACTCAACTTTGATTCCACAAGAAAGACTGTGACCAGAGATTATCACATCTTGTGCCGAGATTCTTTGTGGTTTGAGGTATCAGAGGAGATAAGATTAGATTTTCTTTCTGCCTGTCAGAATAGCTGAGGAACCAAGTGTCAGGTACTGTACTTCTACTTGTAAGCCCATTCTTTCCATGATATTCTTGTATTCATCAACCCAGTTACTTGTTCTTATCAGCTCCGGCAGATTCTCAAAGACATTTTTCCAACTTGGTACAAAATAGCCTGCAAACTTTAATATCACAAAATAAAGATTCCAAAATATCCTAACAACCGTGTTTTGTGGGAAAGTAAAATCATGTAAAATTATTTTTCCACCTTGATTTAGATGACCAAAGCACTTCTCAAGTAAGGTATTTGGTACACAATATTTTGGAATGTATGAAGATGTTATGCAGTCAAACTTGGTGTCAAGGTCCAGTTTTTCAGCATCCTGAAGTACAAATGAGACTTTGTTGTAAGGTTGTAGCTTTTTTCTGGCCAGCCTAAGATAGCTTTCTGTTACATCAACCCCAGTTATTTTTGCCTCAGGAAACTTTGCCACAATTTTAAACGTAAGTATTCCCGTGCCGCATGCAAGATCAAGTATTGAATTACATTTGGAAATCTTCTTTATGATTTCTCTCTTCCAGTGTGCATCTCTCCCAAAGGTTGTCAAGTTTACTACTTTCTCGTACGAGCTTGAGGTGTTCTCAAAGAATTGCCTGACTAGAGCTTTTGGAGACTCTTCTTTCAACCGCAGATGATTTCCATTATCAGCCTATAAATACTACCTTCGTAACCTCGTAAGATTTGGTACCGGAAATTATAGTTTCAAAGGAGGATCTTTCTATATTTTCTAATTGCCGTAGCTACTTTTCTAGCAAGTGATATAGAACCGATAGCCGTCTTACTTGTAACTAAAACAATATAGTTACCTAAAGGAAACGAGAGCAGTGACAAGTTCTTTCTTTCTACATGCACGTACCCAATCTCACCCAAAGGCTCATCGAAATCTCTTCCCATGGATATGGTTATCACAGCCTGCATCAAAAGCATCTCATTTTCTTGCTCTAATATGGGCGAATCAGTTCCCTTTCGAGCGATCTTTTGTACAGCCCTTCCGTTCTTGTTGATAACTGAAACAGACTGGATATTCTCGTTAACATCTAATACAGTGTTACACAACGAATCCAGTTCCAGCATGTACTCTAGCGCCATTGTAACTTGCAATTATTAACGTAGAAGCTACTAAAAAAATTATTTGAAAGAATCTTATGGTAGATTCCTCCACTTTTTCCCAGATGATCGGAGACGGTCGTGTTCTGGTAGACTTTGAGTCCATTCCGTCCCATAGGATCGCTAGGATCACATAATTTCCTTGTTACAACTAGACCTCAAATTCAAAAATAAATTGAACGCCACCTTAAATAATATTAAACACTAAGGAAAGACCTACTGGCAAACAAAACATTGCTAACCACAGTCGTAATAGTATTGTTTCTAGCTGGAACTACCAGCAGTATTGTGCCTATTCAATCTGCACAGGCCACAAATGCTAACTTTTACATCATGAAATCATCTTCGACACCAGTTGATGCTGGTATGTCTCATCTTAGTCCCATTAAGGCAAGTTGCAACTCAGGTGACACGGCAACAGGTGGAGGTTACGAATCATCTGATAAAATCATTGTCTCTGCCAATAATGTACTACCTGATGATACTGGATGGTTTATTGAGGTGTCTAATCCCACAGACCATACAATTTACGTTGCAGCAACGGTAATTTGCGCGCACCAGCAAGCTCCAGTAGATACTAACTTTTACATCATACACTCGCCTGCTACACCAATTGACGCTGGTGCCACCACCCTTAGTCCCATTACGGTAAGCTGCAATACAGGTGATAGGCCAACAGGTGGAGGTTACGAGTCACATGAAAAAACTTTTGTCTTCAACAATGATATAACGGCTAGTCATACTGGGTGGTTCATTAAGGTGTATAATCCCATAAACTATGAAATTCGCGCTGCAGCAACGGTAATTTGTGCGCACCAGCAAGCCCCAGCAGCTACTAACTTTTACATCGGCCAATCTCCTCCGACAACAGTTGTCGCTGGTGCTACTACCACCAGTCCCATTACGGCAAGGTGCAACTCAGGTGAGATGGCGGTAGGTGGTGGATACACGTATCAAAACAACCTTCCAAGCGGTAATCAAAACTTCGTCTTTCCCAATACAATATTACCTAATGGCACCGGATGGTTCATTGAGGTTTCCAACCCCACAGGAGGTGTAACGTCTGCTGCAGCAACAGTGATTTGTGTGAACCAGCAGGCCATTCCAGAATTTCCGTTTGCATTACCTATGCTTGTGATAAGTCTTGCCTCATTGATTATATTTTACAGAATTAAAAATAGTGTTTTCTAACCTAGGCAAACCCGGACAGGGCTTCTGCTTATGTTGCTCTGAAAACTAATGCTATGTATCCGATTAGTACTCCGGCCCAGATGAGGCCAGATCCTTCCCACATGGCAAGCACATTGTTGCCACCCCCATACCCTCCGCTTTGTGGATTTACCACAAAGATAGTCACCAGGCAGGTAATGAGCATCAACGCTACTGCTATAGGAAGATACTCGTCATGTCGTTTCCGTACTATTCCCTCAGAGCCTGTGTGCGTCGACATTGATTATATAATACGCGATTCGAAAATATACGGATATCGTAGATTCTCACTTGATCGTAGTATTATCTATACTAAAATGTTATAAGAGCCAAAACTGCTTTGTTAGATACTAGAATCAAAAGACAGGTATTGCTATGGTCAATCACAATAAAAATTCTCTCAAACTCAAGATGTTTGCTCTTCTTGGTATGACAGCACTTTTCATTCCGGTATCATATGTCTGGCATGACACCTTAACTAATTTTCAATGCGAAGAATCAATTCAATCAGATATCATGAAAACGAATTCAATATCAAATGAAAAGAATAACTGTATTGGCGAAACTAATTTTCACTGGATTGCCTTTTATAGCATAAATGGAGCAATCTACAGCCTCCCATGTTTGGCGCTAGTTTTCAGAGTAAGGAAAAATAATATTTGATATACGAAAGAATTATTGTAAAA
>VBPL01000012.1 GCA_005877205.1 Nitrososphaerota archaeon | reverse complement strand
CTCTTTTATCGTTATGGTCCTTCGGGGTCGTTCTTGCTTGAAGATCACATGGTATTTTCTGAGTTGGAGCTAATTAATCTTCGAAATTTCCATCTCAAAACTTTACAGTAATCTTGGCGCCATACAGGTCAGTCAAAGCAGACTCTAGCTCTGATTTGTGGTTTTTAATCAAAGTCTCATTTTCGGAAACCTCCTTTTCTAATTTTTTAATCGACGATTCCAGATCTGATATGGTTCTCTTTGCCTTTGCTAGTTCTTTTTCCTTTTCTTCCAATACATTCGAATCAAAAACTGCTAGCTCCTTCTCTAAATTTGATATCTTGTCAGAATAGGCATCTTTTAATTTCAGAAACTCGTCCAGGCGATTAATTGTCTCTTCGATTTGTTCTGCCGACTTTTGTGAATCCTTGACAGAAATGTTACCTGCCAATACTGATTTTATTACGGCCTGGAGAATCTCTATTATGCTTGTCTTGTTTTGTGCCGTAATTATTTCGTAGGGTTCTGCAAGAAGATCTTCCATCAGCTTTCTCATAGGTTTATCAAAAGAGGAGACATAGCTGTATTTACCAAGCGGCCGTGATATCTTTGAGAATTGACCATTTATTTTGTTTTTAATCTCGTTTTTTTGATTTGAGTGTAATTCAATCTTCTTTTTTACTTCGAGAAATTCCTTATACTCATTTTTGGCCTTGAGAGAATCTGCTTCGTGTTCTAGTTTTTCAATAATTTTCCATGTTTGACTCATTTCATTGATTGTTTCGGCTAGACGTTTGTTTCTGTGAAATATCTCATCTTTCAGTTTTTTGATCTTCATACCAGTATTCAAAATGCTCTCAGACTTTGATCTGAAATCCTCTCGTTCATTTACTAAAAGCTGGAGCGAGTTCCTATTTTGTGAAAATTTTGCTATGTCATTTTTTAGCCTGTCAGCATATTTTCTTGCAAATACGTGCATTACTCTGGTATGTACTCCGAGGATATCGCCCATTCTCTTTAGCATCTGGCTTACCTCTAGATTTAATGTGACTAGGTCGTCGTAGCTTTTGATATCAATTAGGCTAGCCGCGGTTTCCTTTTTTATCATGGATACAACCGCATCTTTTCCTCGATTTGCTGCTGTTTTTAGATTCCTATCTACGTCATCAAGCTTAAGGTTGTCTGATTCGAGATGAAAAATTGTATCCTTAATGTTTTGTTGGCTTGTTTCAATCTCACTTCTTATTTTTTTTGCCTGCTCTGTTATTTTTGAAATCAGCGGAAATTCAACTTCCTTTAGGATTAATACTATGTCATCGATTAGGATCTCTTTTTGTTGTGGAGTCGAGAGGGAACTTTCTACTGTCTTTTTCTTGCCAAAGCCAAAAACCATCTACCAGAGATAAAACAGTCACAACGTTAAATATTATGCATTGCAAATTATCTGTGTGAGTGACATAAGACTCATCATGCTAGGCTCTACCATTATTTTTGCGGGTTTTGTTGTAGGCGGCCTTACAAGTTCACAATATTCGCAATTTGCTCTCCAAGCCGGACAATTTGACGACTGTTATGATTATTCTTCAGGCACCGCAATCAAGGTAAGATGTGATCAAAAAGAGGAAGACAAGAATCTCTTTCTTGTTCTTTCACTAGGCTTGATAGGAGGCGGAGCAGTAATTCTAGCCAAGGGAATCCGGGGAAAATGGGATCAGAACGTGAAAAGTGACGAAATGTTAGGACCAAAACACGGATAATATTCTAGACCTGTCCAGTTGATTTTATTGTTGGAGGAATCTATGTACAGATATGCAATCAAATTCTGGAACTAATTCAAAGACTAATTATTTTCTTTGATATCAAGGTAGAGGTGCGGCCAATTTGTATTCTGCCAATCCACCTGAGATTCCCAAAATTTTTGCGTTTAGGAGCTGAGCTGGACAATGCATTGTTCCAGATGGAACAGGAATTTCTGAAAGACCCACACTGAAGTTGGCCCTATCTATGGCAATGGGCATTACTCCACATATTTGTGCAAGTGATATCCAGTAAATGCCAGAAGCTTCTTCTTTGGCAGTTATGGTATACACAACTACTGTCTTTGAGCCCTGCGTTAGTGAAATTGATGGCGAGTCTGCAGTTATCGTTACCTTCGATGAGTTAAATGGTGTATAGTTTGTCTTACCAACATAAACTGTGGACAAGCTCTTCATTGTTCCTGTATTTGGTAGCTCAGAAGTATATTCTACAAAAATTTTGGCAGTCGAGTCGGATTTCATGAAAAATACCAAGCGGTGCGGTATTGGTCCAAAAGGATCTGGACCGAGCTTAAAGTATATATCATTTATCTGAGTTGGATTGTAATTTTGATTGGAAGATATTTGCTGATTATTAATTCCAGACAAGACCCACCCTCTTAAGGTCAATTTTGAGGCAGTATGAGGTCTTAGGCAGACCACAGAGTTTGTAGATAATTTCTTTATCAGCACTCGATCTTCGGAACATTTGACATCATCAGGCAAAACACCGGACTTGAGTTGCCTTAATGGTGCAAGAGGATATGAACCAAACATCTTGGCATTGCCAGCATTTTTTGGTATATCAATAGTGGTACCTGTGAGGGTTTGGTCAAAAACGGCATCAATCTCATATGTTCCATTTGTTTTTGGAACAAAAGATGTAGATACGGTTTGGTGCCCGATACATGGCTTTAAATCCACATATTTTATATCATGAAAGACTAGCCTAGAATCAGGCAGGCTTTTTACGTTAAATTCAACTGCCAAATTCTTGGCAGTAAAATGATCATTCCATGCGTCATAACTTAGAACAACTGGTTGATTTACAGAATATCTATAAGAGTTAGATTGGCTTGCTCCAACGTGTAATGGAGAGTAGGCAGGAAGATCAGCAAAGCCTAGCCCTTTTGGATATTCAAAATTTAGATCTTTCTGGCTTGGTGCAGGACGACACAGCGAATCTGTATGGTGTGAAAACCACCATATCATATAATTTCCTTGATCATTTTTAAGATACAAAAGCGCCCTATCTCCAACATCAAAGAGTGTGTCAGATGTTGTGCCAAGTTCCTCAATCAGTGTCTTGTTTATACCTGGAGCAATTGCAGTTATCTTGTCCTGGGACTGGGGGTTTTTTAGATACTGTTCTACTTGAATTTCATATTTCATAGTATTTGGCAAAACTTGATTTACAGATGTTATTTTTCCGATCAGAACTATATCTGAATTAAAATATTTCACTTGTGATGGGAGAGGTAGAATCGCATATGTCGTTGACTGGGGTATCATCAAAAATATAATAACAGAAAAGCAAAGTACTATTATAGATATACTTGCAGTTTTCAAGAATAGGATCAATTTCCGTTCATGATTTAAAAGAGTGACGTAGCATTCCATCTAGAACATTTTTTCGAAGAAGTTATGAGTAAAATTAATTTATGATAAGTTTTATTGCAAAAAAGATGTCAGTTTTCAAATGTGGAGAAAGGGTTCGGATGGTGGATACGCAAGGCAGTTGCATAGTGTACAAAATCAAGAAGATTAACAAGATCGAAAATGGAGGAACGTTATACCTGTTAAAATCGCTTAAAGAAAATGCTGTCTTGCGACTACATTATGAAGAGGAAGAATTCCTTCTTGAGAGGGTATACTAGTCTTATTTTTTTATTTGGTTCCTGGTCTTCTTACAAACAGATGTGGTAGTGTACAACTGAAAATTTCGTAAATTTTGTCAAATTTTACGAACAAACAAGTCAGCCAGGAAAAATGCCTGCTGTGTAAACGTTGACCCCTTTGTCTGATACAATTTAAAACGATTAATCGATGTACAAATTCGATTCGTTCCTTGACGGAAGTGGATTTGTTTATCTCTCTTTGCTTTGCACACGAGTATCCATTTTTTCAATATATTCTATCAAGAGTCTTTTCATTTCTTGCTCTCGTGCAGGATGCAAGTTACATTTTGAACAAAGGACATGCAAATTGTGAATATCTACTGGCTGACCGGGGTCCTGTGGAAGTATATTTTCAAAGTACGCATTTCTCAAATCAAGTGGTGTTCCGCACTTACACCGATATTGTAGTTGTCTTAAGACCCATCTCTTGTCTGAATCATTAAACCTTCTCCATCCGGTTTTTCGGGACTGTAAGACTACCGCCATTAACAATTCATACAGTCAGGCTCACTTAATGTTTAGGTTGTCTTGTTTATGGCCATACACTGTAAAGAAAATCGGAAGTAAATAAAAAGGCTAGAGGGAGAACTATGTTAATCGAGATATAATAACCACAAAAAAAATTGACTGTAGAAGCTTAATGGAAGACGAACCGGGGTTGGACTGTATTGCATTTACCCAATTCATTCCCAACGAGTGCTGGAAAAAAACCTCATCTGGCGGTGATCGAAATAGCATCATGTGGGTTACTCTTTCATCCTGTACCACAACACCAAAAGTGTTGGTTATCAACAAATTGGAAAGAATGGAACTAATTTTTACAAAAGTTGGTTCCACGATAGTCGTAAAAGATAATCGCCTTTGTTATCACAAAGGTAATCTAATTGGAATAGAGAAATTGTAATGGTTTCACAAGCATTCTCATTGTTTTCTTCTTCGCAAAGAAAAACGTCTTAATTTTACTTTTTTTGGGTGAGTAAAGTAAAAAATAGATCCTTTTCTCAATTTACTGTCAACCCAGATTCTACCACCTAGGTTCTCGACAATTCCTTTACACAGAAATAAACCAAGACCAAGGCCAGTGTGTTTTCTTCTATATGATGAGTCCTCTTGGAATAATTTTTCAAAGATTTGACGGTGTATCTTCTTGGATATCCCTTTCCCGTTATCCTTGACATAGAAGGTGATCTCCCTGTCCTCTTCCCTTGTACCAACTTTGATAACTCCCGTTTTTCTTGGGACAAAATCAATCGCGTTCATAATAAGATTAGATAGAACTTGTTCTAGCCTATCTTCGTCTGTTCTAAGTATAATTCTTTTCGTGGCTAGATTTACGACACGAATCTTCCTTTCTTCCGTGACCGGTTTGAGCCTTTTGATAATTCTTTGAATAAGTTTGTTTAGTTCAATTTTGCGAAACGAAAATAACATTGTTCCATAGATCAATTTTTTGGTATCAAGAATATTTTCGATTTCATTCCTTAATATTGTTGAATTGGCAGAAATGACATCTACTGCATTTTTTTGCTCCGCATTCAAGCGCCCTATTATTTTATAATCTTGTAACACTTGACACCATCCAACTACCAGCGTCAACGGAGTTTTCAACTCATGAGAGAATAATGCAACGAGTTCTTCTCTAGCCTTGTCTAGATTATCCATGGATGAACACCTTATGTACAGGTGTTTATTAAACGATAAATGAGCTTTTGGGAATTTATTCCCATGGAGAAAAAATGACTTGTTTATTTCCAAAAGTTAAAAATTGGTTTTTTCTTCAACCGTTAACTGTATCTTCTTTTGCTTTGGAATAGTAAAGTAAAAGTCGGACCCTTTACCGGTATCGCTTTCAACCCAGATTTCGCCACCCAATGCCTCAACAATACCTTTGCATATTGACAAACCAAGACCAGAGCCTCCGTGTTTTCTGGTAGCAGAAGTGTCTAGCTGGTAGAATTGGGTAAAAAGATGACTCTGTTTATCTTTTGGAATGCCAATACCATTATCCTTGACCATAAATAGAACGGCACTATCTTTACTTTCTGCTCTTATCTCAATTTTTCCAGTCTGGGCTGATGTAAAGTCAACAGCATTAAGGATAATATTGTTCAAGACCTGCTCAAGCCTAGACCTGTCACTTTTTAGAGTCAACTTCTCTGTGGTTGAATTGACAAACTCAATATGCTTTGGCACCATAGTGCTTTGAAGATTCTGTGCCAAAAAGTTCATCATTTCAGTCACATCTACATCCTTATTATCAAATTTCATTCTCTTCATGTCCAGCTTCTGAGCATCTAACATGTCGCTAACCAGTTCTTTGAGTTTGATTGCGTTTGTCTCGATTGCATCCAGAGCCTGTAATTGTTTAGAGCTGAGCTCGCCTAGTATCTTGGGACTCTTTAGTGCTTGGCACCATCCCATTATGGGCGTAAGAGGGGTCTTGAGTTCGTGCGAGATCATTGAGGTAAATTCTTCTTTTGAAGTGTCTATTTTTTTGAGTTCATCATACTGCTCTCTTATTCTGGCCTCCTTCTCTTCAAGCTGTCTTCTTGCTTCGTAAATTTCAGTCATATCTGTTAAAGCTACTGTTCGTCCAATCACGTTGCCATATTCATCAAATATGCTGGCACCACTTAACAGAGAAGGAAAAATACTCCCGTCTTTTCTTTTCATCCAAATTTCTTTGAGTGGGACTTCATTGGTTTTCTTCCATTGTTCAAGGTTATTTTTCAGATCCTCCACACTGCTTTTTGCAGTGTGATCATAAAATGACATTCCTATTGCCTCTTCTTTTGTATATCCAAGAGCTCTTGCATAGGCTTCGTTACAGTCTGTAAGGATACCCTCTGTTGTAATAGTACGCAACAAAACTGGTGTCTTTTCATATAAAGTTCTATACCTTTTCTCCGTTATAGTAAGAAGGTCATGCGCTTTTTTTAGATCTTCATATTGGTCTCTCATACGAGATTCATCATCCTGCAGTTTTTTTCTTGCTTCGTAAATTTCAGTCATATCTGTTAAAGCTACTGTTCGTCCAATCACGTTGCCAGATTCATCGTATATGCTGGCACCAGTTAACAGAGAAGGAAAAATACTCCCGTCTTTTCTTTTCATCCAAATTTCTTTGTGTGAAACTTCGTGGGTGTGGTGCCATTGTTCAAGGTTCTTTTTCATATCATCTACGCTTGTTCCAGCAGTGTGATCATAGATCGACATTCCTATTGCCTCTTCTTTTGTATATCCAAGAGCTCTTGCATAGGCTTCGTTACAGTCTGTAAGGATACCCTCTGTTGTAATAGTACGCAACAAAACTGGTGTCTTTTCATATAAAGTTCTATACCTTTTCTCCGTTATAGTAAGAAGATCGTTTGATTTTTGTAGTTGCGCCAACTGCTGTTGTAGGTGCTTTTCATGAACCGCGAGCTTATTTCTTGCTTCGTAAATTTCAGTCATATCTGTTAACGCTAGTGTTCGTCCAATGAGTTTGCCACGCTCATCGTACAAGCTTGTCCCACTTAGCATGCTGGGAAAAACGCTTCCATCCTTTCTTTTAAGCCATATTTCAGCAGGTTCAGTTTCATGATTTTCTTTCCAGCGTTCAAAATTATCCCTCATATCTTTCATGCTTCTTTCCGCAGCGTGGTCAAAAATTGAGGCTCCTATTGCCTCTTCTTTTGTATATCCAAGAGCCTTTGCATAGGAATCATTACAGTCTGTAAGGATACCCTCTATTGTAATAGTACGAAGTAAAGTAGGCGTTTTATTGTACAGGTTCTCGTATTTTTGTTCGGCATCTACTAGAAGAGTATTTGCTTTTTCTAACTGTCTTACTTGATCTTGTAATTTTTGTTGGCTTTCTTCAAGTTTGCTTTTTGTCTCATGAATTTCTGTTATATCCTTTATGAGTGTATTACTTCCAATCATTTTTCCATTTTCGTCATATAAATTACTTGCACTTACAAGACCAAGAAATTTGGTGCCGTCTTTTTTCTTGAACCAAACGGGTTTGTTTTTGACTCGTCCTGTCTTTAGCCATGTGTCAAAGGAATCCTGAAAAGCTTGTCTTCCTTCATCTGCAACAAAACTAAAGACTGACTTGCCAATTAATTCTTTTTTTGAATAACCAAAAGTGTTTGCATATTCGCTGTTACAATCAATAATATTGCCATCAGTATCTATTGTACGCAAAAGCCCAGGCAGTTCATCATAAAAAATTTTGTGTCTCTTTTTTAGCGAGGAAATCTCTAATTCTTTTTTTGGTGTCTCATACTTTTTTGTGGGTTTTGTCTGTCGTTGCAGCTTACCCACCTTCTTCTTGGTAGGCGCAGACAATGATTTTCCA
Organism: Nitrososphaerota archaeon; assembly: GCA_005877205.1. Lineage (GTDB taxonomy): Archaea > Thermoproteota > Nitrososphaeria > Nitrososphaerales > Nitrosopumilaceae > Nitrosotalea. Next base: position 12,501 of record VBPL01000012.1, on the reverse strand, counting down.
TTCATTGTCCTCTGTGAACCTGTTCTACTCTTTCTACGAATACTTCGATATCCAGAGGCTTTCTAAGGTACGAACGTACTCCTGTCTTTAGTAATTCATTGATCTCTTCATCGGTGATTGACGAAGCAGTCAGTAGTACGATCTTGTGTTTTTCAATTAATCCGTCCTTTCTTAATGCTTCCAAGACATCAAATCCACTAAATTCTGGCATTGCAAGGTCCAAAAGTACAACATCGTACGCGTTTTGCTTGATTAATTTGATTCCTTCTTTTCCATCCGTCGCAGAAGTAAACTCATGGCCAGATGCCGTTAATACGGTTCCAAGGAGCAAATTGATGTCAGCATTATCGTCGATTCCTAGAACCTTCATTTTTGTGTTCTCCTATATCTGCTAGAACAAAGAATCTCAGGCGCGTTTTTTTGTAAAGGAAGAGGAGGGGTTGTGGTCTTTGTTGCTAAAACACTGATTTTCATAACTCCCTATGTTTATATTAATATATAAAAATGGAGTCAACCGAAAATCTGACACCCCCCTCTTTTAATACAGAGTCGAGCCCTTTTCTGACATTGCAAAAAGAGGAAGGTCCTGAGAGGCTTCTACGTGAGAAGCTTGATTATATCCTGAGTCAAGATATCACTGCAATAAGAGATGTGGCAGACGTGAATTTGCTGAATAGATCTCTTTTTGAACTGCAAATTTTAGCAAAACATCTCTATCCACATCACGAGACTATACGAGCAATTATTGACCGACAAAATTTGTTCATACGAGAACGACCAGCTGCCAATCAACCCAGCATAACAAATGCCGAACTTATGATAGACTTTGCAAAAGAAATAGCTGAAACCATAGGTTATGAGCTTCTTTACCATGACGACAGTATCAGAAGTAACGATATCAGAAGTAACATCAGAAACCCAGGTTTAGAATTCCGTGATAACAGTGAAAACCCACTCGTTAAAGAAACGCCATCACCTACTGGTACTGAGGCACCAAGTTCCAATTCTTCTGATTCTTTACTGCCGCGAGAGATAGCGGAAAAAATGGAGAAGGTAGGAATCCAAAAAGTCAATCTCAACACCTTTTCAGCGTTCATACTTGCTATACTAGCTGGGGCGTTCATTGCCCTTGGTGGAATATACTTTACCTTTGCCACAGGTCAGATAATCGTAACTCGTCCCTTTACGCAAATTATAGGAGGTCTAGTATTTAGTACCGGACTCATACTTGTGGTTGTTACAGGTGCGGAACTATTCACAGGTAATCATTTGGCCATAATGAGCCTTGCAAGCAGAAAAATAACAGCAACCAAGCTTTTGAAAAATTGGGTAATAATATTTGGAGGGAATTTTATAGGGTCAGTCGGAACTGCTTGGATTCTCTACATGAGTAATGCTTGGACTAACAATGATTATCAGTTTGGAATAAGAGCATTGATGATAGCAAGTCATAAGGTAAACCTAGGCTTTGTTGAGGCATTCTTCCTTGGAATCCTGTGCAATGTTCTGGTCTGTCTAGCTATATGGCTTGCAGCCAGTGGCAAAAAGGTTAGTGACAAGATCTTGGGAATAATTTTTCCGCTCTCTGCTTTTGTAGCCATGGGATTTGAGCACAGCATCGCAAACATGTACTTTTTAATCTTCCCACTTTTGATAAAAGATGACCCTTCGTTACTCTTGGCAATAAAAACAGCAGGGATAACGGTCAATACGTCTAATATTGACTATATGGGAGTATTGCATAATATTATACCCGTTACTCTTGGAAACATTGTAGGAGGCTGTGTCTTTGTCGGACTTGTCTATTGGCTTGCCTTTCTACGTAATAATAGGAAAGAGAACTAGAGATGTTGTTTCCATTTTTGAAAGATTTGATACATACGAACCAAGACTCATCGTTTTGGAACGGAGGCTGTAAGGTATATTGATAAAAAAACCTACCCCGCCAGAAAACAATGAAAAGACATATCCTAGAGATAAAGTATTTGCAAGGTTCTACGGGGAGGTAAATTACAAAGGTTCTGGTGTTACCGTTCATCATTCCATTACACCGCAAGCACAGGACAATAGCACAATAAAGGCAACTATATCTCAAGAAATTAGTACCAAGACCGTGCAAGAATCTACGAAAACAAATGATCCTCAACTAGATAAAGAAAAACCAAATGCAAAAAATAAGAAGATACCCTGGGTCGTAATGGCTCATGGAAAGAACATTGACAAAGTTTCTGACCGTGTACAAGATGATGATTCCGTTATACGGCAAACAGAGGACGACGATGGAATTGCGACAACTGCGTCTCAAGAAATTAGTACCAAGACCGTGCAAGAATCTAATTCAAATAATCAATCACTCAAAGATCCATCTGTAAATAATAGAGAACAAAATAAAATGCTCCGTAATCTGGCACACATATCGGTATTAGAAATGTGGATCGTTATAGAAGGTGTTGGAATTAAGCGACAAGACGTTGTTAGGACCTTTTCCACTGATGACGCTACCTCAGAATTGTATTATGTTGTTGAACATAGATTACATTATAACAGAGAACAGGAAATGATTAAACGCTTAACAGAATATACTGCAAAAACAAGGAAAGTAGATTCGGACAAGAATCGACTCTATGCCTAGGTACAATAGTAATCCGTCTTGGGCTTGTACTAGACCAAAGGTTACAATAGATTTGACTCTCAAACAGACTCTAGGGAAGTCTAAGTGATTTTTCTATGACAACTAGTCATCATGAAATGGTAAAACAAGGAGGAAGGGGTGCGTACGGTCAATTCTCATCTTCAACGACCCAAAGACCAACCTCTTTAGACCCAGTAAAAATTGTTCTTGATACTTGCCAAGACTCGTCTGGGGAAAATGATCTTGGTGTAGACTTGATTACAGGCGATATCAAGATCCGGCATCCTGGCACGTATCTTATCATTGCTGGACCACAAATTGGCAAGTTGGCAGGTGACAAACCACGCTGGATAGACTTTTGGTTAAGAGTAAACGACCTAGATGTGCCAAGTTCAAACGTCAGAGGTATAGTACGAGATCATTTCATGAAAGATGTCATTGTAGTCCAAGTAGTTAGGCGCCTTGCTCAAGGGGATAAATTGAATATCATGATGTCAGTAGAGGTAGCAGACGAAGGACTAGGTATCGAGACAATTAGACCAGCTGGGGAACCAGTGATACCTAGCATAATTTTGACAGTTATACAGCTGTAATGAATTGTTATAATTGAAAGATATCGAGTTTGCGCGTACATTTGGTAAAGCAAAGTCAGAATTTGAAAAAGGTCAGATAGAGGGCGACAAAGAACTTAAAGATTTTAAGGACAAAAAACATAATTCTAATCAAGAGATACGAAATGAATTTGTATGCTTACCCTATTGTGGGTTCTTCCGTAGTGATAGACTTTGCAACAATTTTTTGCGCTACAATTTCTGCAGCATCTATTTTGATAAATGATGCATCACCATCTATTTTCATGAAACCATTTTCTGGTACTGTTAGCTTGAGGAACGCAGAATCACCATCTATTTTCATGAAACCATTTTCTGGTACTGTTAGCTTGAGGAACGCAGAATCACCATCTATTTTCATGAAGCCATTTTCCGGTACTGTTAGCTTGAGGAACGCAGAATCACCATCTATTTTCATGAAACCATTTTCTGGTACTGTTAGTTTATAAAATGTGGAGTCACCATTGATTTTCATGAAACCTGTGTCTGGTATTGATAACTTGATAAATACTCCATCAGATGTAGTCAGTTTTTGTACTATCATCTCTGGAACTACGGATTTGCCTGAGATAACGCCTTCAAATTGAGTTTGAAGATCACCAAGCTGTTTGCGTAACTGGTTTACTTGTTGTATGATACCTGCAATGTTATTATGAGAACCATGTCCAGAGTTTGAATGGGGATCTTTCTCAGCAAACACCTTCATTCCTCCCAACCCACTTAATCCAACAACTGTAATTACTCCTCCAGCAACTAATTTTTTTAGAAAGTCTGTTCGAGAGATTTTTTCGTTAATGTCAATAATAGAGTCCTCACTATCATTTTTTGATTCGCCATCAGACCCATCCATCAAGGATTGATAAAGAGGCAATAGTATAAAAATTTTTAAATATTAATTTCCATAAGATATGATTTTTTGATTTGCCTCTATCCGATCAAACTTTTCTATTATTTTTTATAAAATTTGAAATTTTATTCGATCTATCAACCTCTTTTGTCCTACAGGTGATATTGTGAATTACTTTAACGATTTGATATTAGTAGACGGAAGATCGCAAAGGAACCTATATTGGATAGTTTTTGAGGTAGAAATATAGCTATTTCTTTGCGAACTGTGACATGAAATTAGATAATCGTAGATCTTTTTTGAATAATCTTGTAATGTTGGCATTATGGGATCAAGCGATTTATCAAGATAAAACCCCGGACATGCTCCAGTAAATACAAACTTGGCATGAGATTCTGTTTTCCACCATTGATCCCCACTCTCACGCCATGGAAGGAAAGGAAACATCCAGCAAACGCCTGGTTTGTCTGGGTGAATGCCGCACCCGCTAGAAGTCAAAAATCTGCATGAGATTTTCTTTCCATCATCTTTTGAAGTTTCATCCTTTTTTCTCTTCATGGACAACATTGAATGAGTTATCAATACATCGTTGATTGCTTTGTCTTGAAATGTTATTACTGTAGTTTCATTTTTTATGAAATCAGATTTGGTTTTGTATCCAAGTTTGTTTCGCATAAGTTCGATATCATTTTCTGTCATAGGTAACCTAATGGGTTGCTCACAACAATTATGGCAGTCTGGCCAGAGACACTTCCAGAGAACATAGAGCTGAGGTCCTGCCAAAAATGGCATGTGGAAAAAAACTTCTCCAACCTTAACTATTTTTTCTGTCAAATCATCCCGCTTTCCAAAGTGTATCTCAGAGATCTCAGTAGGTATATCCCATTTTTGTGAAAGTTCATCAAGAGCTTCTTGCATTGGCGAACGAACTGTACTCAACAAATCATACTGGCACTTGCCTGTTAAAACTTTTTACAAATTCCAATAATTCTTGTTATGGTTTGAGTCCTTTAAGACTCGATCTTGACTTCATCTCTGAAATCAGTATTCTACCTTACAACCATTACGGGGCAGCTGGCATGATGCATCACCTTTTGTGAGACACTGCCAATTAACAATTCTTGAAAAGAGGATCTACCTCTTGTCCCCATTATAATAAGATCGTAACTTTTTGCTTTTCCAAGCTCGATTATGACCTTGGCAGGATCGCCTTGCATTATAGTTATTTGTATAGGTACGTTATTTTTCGCAGCTTCAATCCTGTATTCTTCAAGCATTTTATTGGCCTTGTCTTTGAGCTGTTCTATTATTTCAAAGGTGTTGGCACTGTCGCCTCCTACCTCACATTGTACCACATGAACCAAATCTAGCTTTGAATTGCATTTTTGAGCAAGGTAGACAGCTCTCCGAAATGCTTTACTTGCTGATTCCGAACCGTCCACTGCGACCAGTATGTTTGGGAACATTGGCTTGATACGTAGTTGTGGCTAATATTGTTGATCTTCTTTATCTGTATGACCAATGCCTTTTTTTGCTAGTTCGTGTATATGATACATAAGACGATAGGGAATAAACCACATTTGGTGGGCTACGAACCCATCATGGTGGAAATTTATTCAAGTCTTTAATTTTATTACTTTTCACATTTCCTGTAAATTGGATTATAGCAACTACCAAATTCACATTTACAGGTACAGATAATGTTGCTGTTGCAGGATTTGAATGCAGCCTGGATGGTTTGCCATTTTCTGCCTGCTCAAGTCCCATTACCTATGACAAACTGCATAACGGAGATCATATGTTCCAAGTTAGAGCTATAGACACATCAGGTAATGCAGACCCTTCACCAGCTACATTTAGTTGGACTCGTGGCAAGTGACTGTAGCAAGTCTAAATCACTTCTTCCGTGAAATAATTCAATGAAATAGCCATAGAATTATTTTGAGAAAGATGAAATTTAATTATTATCACGATCAGTCTAGTTTGCAGCAGAACCTTTTATGGTAACGGATTTATCTCTCTGATTGAAAACTTTTTGTAATCTATTTCATTGACATTATCTGCCCTGACATAGACAAATGGCATGGCTGCTTTTATGAAATAGTCCAAAGGTACATTGGGGCATGGCCAGTTAGATGCGCTGTACCCATTAACCCAGTCAGTGACACTCCACCCGCCAATGTCATTAAAGCTGTTCATCTTTACCCAATTTCCGCCGTTTAATCCATTAGTCGTGTCCATCCATGTTTCCAGGTGAACTCCTGTCGAAGTTTTTTGTATTATAAACTTGTAACCTATCCATGTATTATATGGCATTGTATGAAAATCAGTTGCGGGAGATTGCACCGTTAGGTTTCCGCCACTTGTTAGAGTCATTGTAAGGTCATAACCGGTATATCTATTCCAGGTGTGAGTTCCATTATTCCATATTGAAAGATATGAATTTTGGCCGTCAAATCCAGTGCCGTTATCGTACGTTACTGCCATCTTATTAGTTGCGCTACCTCCAAGATATTGTATACCGATATAGTCGCCACTTTTTATGGTATAATTAGAATTTGCCTTGAATGGATAATTTAGATATGATGATGCAAGTTTTGACGTGTCAAGTGTTCCAAAACTTGTAACTAATTGCGGATTTGTATTTCCATTAGTTGAATTCTTAAAAATTCCCACAGTCGCTGTTCCGCTTGGAGAACTGACGGATCTTAATTGTAATGTAATCTGGTCAATTTGTTTATTAATTAGCGAGCTTGATGTATTGACGTACTCTACAATTGTGTTCTGACTTGTCCCATAAATGCTTGTGCTTGTCGGTGTATTGGTATCATTCATAGCTACTGACGATGGAAATATAAAATGAAATGCCGCTGGTTTTTGTACTGGCGAAGAGCCCGAACCATCATTAGACTGAGCATTTCCCCTAAGATACAAAACTTCTTTTACATAGTCTACCCTGCCATCAAATAATATTCTTCCGTTGTAAGCCGAATTTGGTTTTCCTACTGAAGGAACATCAGTACATACATCGGGATAAGTGGAATTATCATGACTTCCTCCCCATCCTGAGGCCAGTCCTGCGTAACTTGTATATTGAGACTCGCTAACACGTTTCCCATAAAATGTAATCTCGATATTATTCCATAATGTGTTAAACAAGTGATCATACACGTACATGCGAGGCCCCGAACCTGATATCTTGGCAGTCCCATTACCAAATATTGTGGTGGATCCATCGCCTCTGGCTTGAAACATTGGATCGTACGGGTCATTATCGCCAGAGCCCAAGGTATGCTGCGGAACTCCAGACCACTTTGAGAACCATTCTCTTGCACCAAATTTGGTCGGATACATCTTGTTTATCGTAAAGGTGTCTTTTGTATTATCTACTTTTACCTGCAATAGTTTCTGCGCTACAAAACCTACTACATCTGTTGCGTTGACATAGATGTTGTGTGTACCAGGAGATAATGTACCTGTAGTAAATGACCAAGATGTTGTACCAGTTGCTTTTGAAACCGGTCCTGAATCTACCTTCCATGTTATCGATAACACTGCTATATTATCAGAAGCTCCTCCAGAGACTGATACTGTAGTTGAGAAGGTCGATGTCTGGTTTGGAGGCGATGATATAGTAAGAGTTGGTGGTACTGTGTCAGTTAGAGTCAAAGTCATTATGAGATCAGATGATGTAAAGTTATTCCATACAGAGTTATAGAAATAAGTCTGATATGAGTTTGTACCATCAAATGGTCCTGAAGGATCTTGATCAGTCAAAATTGCAACAAAGTTTGACGAATCTCCGCCAGTGTACTTTATCCCTATTCTGTCACCTGGTTGTACTTGATAGTGTTTGCCTGACGGCATTGAGAATGGGTATTCTCTATATGATGTGTTAATTGTTGAGACGTCTATACCAGTAAAGTTGGTTTTGACTGAGAGATCTGAATTGAATATGCCTATCGTGGCAGTTCCCGTTGGGGAACCAACTTTCTTCAACTGTATCTTAATTGCATCTATATACTTGCCAGCAAGTGCTGATGAACTTGTCACATATTCCGCGTGAATCGGCCTTCCTGCGTACATGCTAAGTCCAAATGTAATGGGATCCTGCATCTGTGTTACAGTCTTTGCAAGCACCACTGCCGATGAAAATATTGCAGCTGCGCTTGCTGCTATTATAATTAGAATAAGGGAGAGGCCATGGATTTTTTTCAATTGCTATCCGCACTTGTAGAATGAGTCAAGGAGGAGATTTTACAATAATGTTTTTCCGACATCAGCTGCGGTATACAATTAATGTATAAATGACTATGCGAAAAATGGTATAGAGAAGGTTTCAGATAAATTCTTCGGGTTTTTGTTAACCTATCTTTTTTGTGACTTTTCTTTTCGCTTTGCGTAATTAGAATAAATCCTAACACTAAAGCCCATATCCCCCTCAGACCCAACACTACCATGCGATCAGACAACACCCCTAAAAAGGTGATCATTTCAGATTTGAAAATCATTTGAGTTAGTCACCTGCATTTTGATACACTAGAACAATCTTACAATAACCTTATCAAGGCTGAATCTTGCTTTGCAAATGGTAGGTTGTGGGTATCCTACGAGCGCTTTCGACTGTGTGTTCCTCCCCAGACTGACAAAACCCACACTTTTTATCACATTTTTAAAAAATGTTAAAGGCTTTCATTTTCCAAGTCCAGATTCCATGCAGTCTGATGAATTAATACCCAAAAAAATAAAATCCTCAACTAAGTATCATTTGGGTTGAGGAGTTGCTCCGACTGGCACTGGATTTTGGCAGTGACCGTGGCTGTTTGAAGCGCAGGTTCCATGGTCTGCAAATGCAACTGGTGCCATCTCAAATCCTACTGCTACTGCCCTGACAGCGAACACGGTCTTTACGCAGCTTCTACTATCTGATTCATTCTTAGAAGAACTTGGGCCAAATGAACCTTGTCATCCCTTTGAATTTCTTCAATTATATCATTGATGTGCTCTGTACTAGGAGATGTTATCTTGGCTATCAAATCATAATGGCCAATCGTAGGTTGAACTTCTCTTATGCTATCAGATCTATTCAGATCTTGGATAATTCTTTCTTCCGTTCCTTGCTCACATTTCACCAAGACAAACGCCGTAGGCATGACACCAACTCTACACCATAACAAATAAGGTATGCTCACTGTAGAAGCAAGTAGGATTTTCAGCTAAGATTTTTCTGTAATCAAAAAATTGGCGTAGCTTTTGTTTTCAGCAAAAAGGAGTTTTCAATTATACATGTTCCAATTCAAAAGATTGCGGTCTATAGAAGAGAAGAATGTCGACAGCCGCACGAGTAGAGTAGACCGCAATTATACCAATATCATCTTTTACTTACAAGTATGCGAAGATCATTTCTGAAGATCAATTCAGATCTGGAAATGAAATCAAGGCGCCAGGTAAGGGATTCGAACCCCTGAGTGCAGATGCACAACCGCTACCTTGTGTATATTTGATCTCGAGGCGGTCGCCTTACCGCTTGGCTAACCTGGCAACCTGACAAGACTCGAACTTTGGTACATAAATACAATGAGAATCAAGTGATCAGTAGATCAAATATATAATAAAGGATATAAAGTAGATAATCTGTCACTATAACGATACCATGGAGGCAGTAACAAAAAAGACGTTCTTGATAGAGTTTGAAGGAAAAAAGTATGCGCTCCAGGAAGATTTGACAGTCGAGGATCTCTTAGTTCAACTTGGCCTGCCAAAGGGAAAAACAGTAAGACTGCAGGTATCACGAGAAGGCTTTGTACTGATACTCTAGCTTGGAATAATTGATAATGGATAATTTATTATTGATATTTGCCAAGTTATGGCAGGTCTGGGACTAGTATAAATGGCAAAATCAAGGATATCAATTACAATTGACGGAAAGATGGCAAAGGCAATTGAAAACTATTACAGGGATAAAGTGAAAATAGCAGCGGAAAAAGGCGAGGTTATTCCCAAGTTATCCAATATATACGAAGAGATAATCGAACGAGGCTGGGAATCAAAGTCTGGGTATCGCAGGAAATAGGAAAGCAAAAATTCACATCTGGTACAATTGGTATCGTGGGTTTAGACCTAAAGACTCTATCTGTCCGGGACAAGACCAACCTAGAGTCATTTTCTTCCAAAATAGTTGCAATTGACGCATACAATGCAATATACCAGTTCTTGTCTATAATCCGCGGCCCTGATGGATTACCGTTAACTGATTATTCAGGAAAAGTTACAAGCCACATATCTGGACTATTTTATAGAAATGTAAACTTTGTATCAATTGGAATAAAACCTGTCTATGTTTTTGATGGAAGACCTCCCTCGCTTAAGACAGCAGAAATTGAGAAAAGAAAGCAAATAAAAAAAGACGCAACCATAAAATATGAAAGAGCACTTTCACAAGGAAAATACGAAGAAGCACGAAAGTATGCCCAGCAAACATCTGTACTCCGAGACGAGATGGTAGAAGACTCGAAAAAACTGCTAGACCTTTTTGGAATTCCACATATCCAAGCTCCATCTGAGGGCGAGGCCACTGCTGCACACCTGACCATAACTGGAAAAGCATATGCTTCTGCAAGCCAAGACTTTGACTCGTTATTATTTGGGGCAAAAAAACTTGTTCGTAATTTTACTAACAGCGGAAAAAGAAAGCTTCCAAATCGAAATACTACTATTCTAGTAGAGCCTGAACTTATTGACCTGAACAAGACACTTTTGGCACTTGGTGTTACACGAGAGCAGTTAATAGATATTGGAATCTTGATTGGAACTGATTACAACCCAGATGGTTTTGAGAGAATAGGCCCAAAGACTGCACTCAAAGTGATAAAAGACCATGGCAAACTTGAGGACGCCCCACAGATTCAAGAGAAGCTAGACGAGATTGATTATATAAAATTAAGACAAATGTTCTTAAATCCCAAAGTTGCCGATGTTGGTGAAATTAATTTTGGAAATATTGACTATTCCGGAATAGTAAACTATCTTACAAAAGAACGAAACTTTTCTCAAGAAAGAGTGGAGACATCTTTGAATAGGCTGAAAAAATCTTTAGAAAAGAAAAGTCATACCTTAGAACAATGGTTCAACTAAATTTAGCAGTGCTTGTTGTATTTTGCAGAAGCACCGTGTAGACATCGCTGGGGATCTTTTGGGGGATCTTTTGTGGGACTTACTACAAGGATTGTTACAGGATCTCCCTTGAGACTCTTTTTGTGCGAGTTATCAGTCTGTGACTTGCCACTGTCTGCAAATGCACTCAGAGTTGGGACAACTACTGCGCCAAGCAAGATTACAATGAAAATAGTTGATATCGTAACACATGTCTTTTTTTGTATCGTTGTCAGAAACAAAGTATAGTCTCCTTATTTCTAAAATATTAAAAGATTAGGCAGACAAATAATGGTACAATGTTATGGAATGAGACTTCATTTCATCAGCGATCATTTACGTGACAATTTTATTTTGATATGGTGGAATATTGAAGAAGGCATACAGAAGATCTCTACTGATAAAAGCTATGACACCTTTATTTGTGATTTTAATCCATAGCTAAATTTACCTAGATGTCTTCTGAGATTGATAAAAAATTGGCAATCGAAATAGCACGACGACTTTTAGGACAGCATTATGTGATAAATAGCCTTGATGCCGTTTTAGAAGATGATACCTGGATAGTAACAGGACAAGTTCAATTATTTGATAACCGTCAAGTTAGAAAGATAATAATAGATGCAAGGACGGGGAGATTAAAAGGGCATACATCGGAAAAGATCGCAAAATAGCCTGTGGGGTTATCCACGTTCTGATTTGAGAGGATAGGAAGCATTATTCAAATATTCCCACAAGTGAGGCTGAATTGAAATAACTTTTACCCTGTCAAGACTGTCATATAGAGAAATCTTATCTGAAAATTTTAGCGATACCATATATAGAGTCAGTTGCTAAAATCCCTAGGTTGGTGGGGCATGGGTAGGATAATCATTGTAACAATATCTGCTGTCTTACTCGTTGCAGCCCTCTCATTTTTACCTCAAGATGCACACGCAGCTACAAATATCGATCTAAAAGATCAAGCCTCATGCGAGTCCCTTCCTTCTGGTAGTCCAAGCTGGGATCCGAGCACAAGCACATGTACGGTTACAAACCTATCTCTGACACTAGACAACGGAGATTCCCTTACGGTAGAAAATGGAGTTGCTCTTGTAATTGATACCGGTACTATTGACAATTCTGGGACCATGAATATTCTGGGTCAAATCCATGAAGTTTCCTCTAGCATTACAAATGAGGCACTAGGACAAATGAACATCAGCCCATCAGGCGTTATCTCTTTTGAAGCGAGCAATCTTGCCAACCTTGGTAAGGTT
>VBPL01000011.1 GCA_005877205.1 Nitrososphaerota archaeon | reverse complement strand
GACAGACCATCCCAGATCTTCCCCCAACACTGCCATCTACGACCCGAACACAACAGCCTACCTAGATCGTTTTTTACTTATTTCAACTAAGAGTTTCTTTATCCTGGAAATAGTAGGGTAGCTGTATCCCAATTTTCTATAGTTTGCAATCATCATCTTCCAGTTTTTTAGACGCCATTGAGCTTGCTCAACTGTTATTGAATGAATTTCACGCTTGATAATGCTTTTTCTTCCTACCTTTAACACTCCCGCGTCTTTTGCAGTCCACCTATTTCTTGCAAAATGTAGACCAGCTAAAATTTCATCCAAAGGCATACCGCTAAAATATTCTTGTAGTTTTTTTAATTGGGCGTCGGTAGGTCTCTTAATTGCCGTAAATCTAAGCTCAAATTTTTCCATAGAACCACTAAGAAATTTATCTATTTAACATGATATCAATTATGCCAAAGTGATGAAAAATTCAAAGAGATCGTTAGTTCTTTACCATATTACGGTGAACCTGGCATACACACTAATCTAAGATATTATTCGCATCAGCTTTCATTAGATCTGATTTCTCAACTCAAGTAAGCTATTGGTGCAAAACTTCCTTTTTGCATGCTTCACATTCACAATCAAACATACCCATTTTCCCCATACACTCACTATGTTTGTTGTCAAAACATTTGTGGCATAGGACCATGCATCCTATTTTCATGTTTTGAATATAATGGTTAGTTTTAGAGAAGAACGTCTAGAACTCGCAAAGTCCTTTCGTAATTTTCTGGAGTTCGTGGCGCATGTTTTCTAGTCTTTCACGAGTAGCCAAATCAATATGCCCATCATGAGTAATCATGATGTATTCCACTACATTTTGAAGCTGAACGAAGGGATCATGCTTGTAATGTGGTGGCTCAATCGATTCGTGGACATTAGATCTTGCCTTCTTTATCGTTACTAATTGTTTATCATGCTGCAAGACTTTCTTTCTATCTGGTATTCGTAAGTGAGACAAAAGACTCATGCCAACTTTGTCATTTCTTACAATCATAAACAAAGAAAAGAAACCAGTCAGAAGCAAGACAAGGACATCGACGAGCGGAAGTTTACTGATGCCAATATTGAGTGGAAGGAAAACTGTTATAACAAATGCAAGAATAGCTGAATGGAATATTGGATACCTTTCATTACTCGTATCGTAGAGCGATGAGAGCAACACCATCATTGTGAATGGCAGGTACGTTCATTTAAGATTGTCGTGCCATTTTTGGAAACAATTTCTGTGCCGTTTACACTGAACTCTGAAACGATCCTTTAGTGCAATATTATGTGACATCCGTCTTTTCAATATTGAAATCAAATGATTCGTAGTTCCTTTAACACCACCTTTCAAATATCTTTTAAGGCGCTATCTTTAGTCATCATTTCAATTCTGAAAATACTGATTTTCCCATATTTTGCTGATTTCTTATTTCTTCGTAAAAGCTAAACCCCTATTGATTTTCTACTAATTACGAATAGGCCAATTTTTTCAAAAAGTCCGATTTTTAGGGGGGGCTTAGCGTTTGTGCGTGCATATGCGAGCCAATGGTCAAAACACCACCATTACTCAGTAAGAGTTTGTTTCCCTTTTTTTCTGACGAATAGAAGCTAAACCCCCTATTTTTGAATAATTTCGTGTGTGATTTTGAAAACCTCTAGGGAACATTAGTCAACGTGTCCCCACCCCCAAGTTTAGGGTGAGTTATAACAAAACCCGTGTTTTCTGAATAAAATTAGCGCCAAAAATGACAAAATAACCATTTCAAATGTTTTCTGGGAGATGTCTTTACGCTATATGGTAAGGAGTCTTTCTATTTGTGCCAGTATATCCAATGCCCTAGTACCATCTCCATGCTTTATTGCAGCAGCAAACTCAAATCCTAGTTTTATAGCCTCTGGGGTCAGGTCTTTTACTTTGGTGAGGTCTTTACCCTCTTCTAATTCTTGCTCCATGGGCACAAGACTTCCAATTATCTGATAAAGTCTGATATCCATATGTCAAGGGTTCTCTGAGTTTATGCCTCCAGCCAGTAGTTCTATCCTTTCAAGGATGTTTTCCAGCTTGTACGTATAGAAATCTCTCATGATTTTCACCTTATTTTTGGCAATCTGGGTTTTAGTATTTTTCTCATAAAAACTAATTCGCTGCATTAACCTCGGAAATCTTTTCTCTAGATTGGACTATCTCAATTTCAACAGCTTCTATCGGCTCCTCTACCACATTTCGTCTAATAGAAAACATCTTTGGTTTATCAAAATCTTTAGTGCAGTCTGGACAAGCATAAACCAAAATCCTATGTTCGTTAGGCGCCTTAGGATTCGAAAGGCGTGGGTAGTAAACCAATCTTCCCCCACAATCCACGCAATACCTATTTGCGCGTCTTGTCCTGGCCAATGCGGACCTCCTGCATGTCTCCTAATAATGCGATCAGTATTAGATCTATACAGTCTAATAGAATGAACCAAAATGTTTTCGCAGTACAATATTTCATAACTCGAGTTCTGAAATATACTTTTCAAACACCTAGTGGTTTACAGATTTGATTTCAAAGAACTAAAAACGTTATTTCTAAATTCGAATTTAGAAATATCGTGCGCCGCCCGTCAGACTTGAACTGACGACCCGCTGATTAACAGTCAGCTGCTCTACCACGCTGAGCTAGGGCGGCAACAAACTTGTTCGTAGGATAAGCCGATTTAATCCTTGCTGAACTTATTTTTCGATCTTGTCGTGTTTTTCAAAAAGGTATATTCCGTCTAGAAATACTCGATGATCTTTATTCTTAACTTTGGTATTTTGTTGCAAAGCTGCGGCTGTTTGTGAAACGTCAGTTAGAACCGATCCTGTGATTATGACATCATCACCTTTTGCAATCGCCTTACTGTCGCCAAATATTTTTGAGATTCTTGCAGCACGTTCTCCCTGAAAATTCTCGACGTGAATGTGACCATCTTTTACCTTAACTGTAATGGGAAAGTGAGCATAAACAATTTTCATCTTGTATGTGTAACCGGTCTGAACTCCCTTGATCAGTGTCTCAATTACAGATTCAGCTGTCTTGAAAATGGCATAGTCTTTCTTACGAGTTCCAAGTGATTTCAATATGATATTTTTCCCACTTACTTGTAAACCCACGGGTATTCTTTTGAAATTCTTCCTTGTCTTGCCTAATGGACCCTCTACATTGAGAATTCTGTGACTTTCTGATACTTTCACTGGATCTGGTATAGGAATTGTTACTTCGTGTATTCCGATTTGTTTAGTAGACATATCCTATCAAGAGTCCTCCTAACCCATTTTTTTCTGCTTCGTGATGAGACATTACTCCCTGATTTGTAGTTACTATTAACATGCCGCGTGAATAGGATGGAAGATACTGCCGCTCCCATTTTGCGTAGCCATCCTTTGTGACCTTGAATCGTGGTGTGATTGCTCCACATTTTGTTATCTTGGCCAATAGTTGAATCTTGAATTTCCCTCCTTTTTGGTCATCTACATGTTCAAATTCACCTATATAATTATGATTTTTCAGTGTCTTGAGCACCTCAGTTGCTAGTGTTGAAGTAGGCAAGATCACACATCCGCCCTTTCGTCTTGCTTCGCTATTATACAAAGTTACGAATAGATTTGCAAGAATATTAGTTGCTGGCATCTAATCACCTAAATTTCCTGAATCCCAGTGAATTTGCAACTTCTCTGAAACAACGTCTGCATAGTATCAAGTCATATTTTTGAATGACGGCATTGTAATCTCCGCATCTCTTACACCATCTTGAACCCTTTCCAAATTTGTGAACTGTCCTTCCTGTAATCTTATAATCTCGAATTTTGACCATATTACACTACCTCAATCCCAAACTTGCTGGTTAGAAATTCTTTTGCATCTTCGGCGGATATTCTGTGATGGAGGCCAACGCTTGCTTTGTGTTTGCTTCTAAATCTGATACTAAAACCTGGTCTTGTTAAAGAGATAGAAACATCCATCCCCACAATTCCTATTCTTGGATCGTATTTTACCCCCGGAATGTCTATATGTTCTTTTATTCCAAAGGAGACGTTACCAAAATTGTCAAATGAAGAACCTTTAATCTGGTTTCCTTTAGCTGCAAACAATCTCTTTATCAATTGAATTGCGGATTCCTTTCTGAGTGTTACTGCAACCCCAATGGGCTCTCCCTTATGAACGCCCCAATCTCTTTGTGTTGCTCTTGCAAATCTAGGACATGGTTGCTGTCCTGCAATTTGTTGTAAAGCAAGTTTTGCTTTTTCTATAGGTTCTCCTGACTTGCCAACGCCCATATTCAACACTACTTTTGCAACCGAGATTTTTTTCATTGACGATTCCACCTGTTGAGCCATATCTATCACTGTATTTTTATCACTGGTTTATCCTTGCCAATAGCCATAACCAAATCCGTCGGAATTTCAATCTGTTTTTCTCCAATATCAACCAAAGCCCTTTTTGGTAAACCGAAGGTTCCATCTCTTATATCAACCACTCTGCCCATTCTACCAACGTTCACACCTTTAGTTACAATGACTTGAGCATCTTTTCCGAGTTTTATTACGTCAAGGATTTTAGTTTCTGGAATTTGCACCACACATGTGTCCCCCACGTTAACTTTTGCGTCTGAGATTATTGTACGGCCGTCATGGAATCCTAATTGCGTTTTTTTATCTTTAATTGTAACTTTCCTACTTACTTTAAGTAATTTTTTGGTCTTTTCTGATTCGTTTATTTTAATTGGTTTCAGTACAGTCAAGTCCTTTGGAACAAGGCGGTATATGTCAGGCATTCCTTCCATCTCTACCACATCCATTAGACCAACTCCGTGATGAATTGATTTACGAACTACTCCATCTACCTTGATCTTACCATCGTAGATAACCGATTTGGCTTCACGCAGCGTATTTACGAGCTTCAATGTGTCACGGATAAATACAGCCGTTGGAATAGACAGGTTTTTCTTGTGACCACCTGGCTTTACTGTTACTACAAATCTCTTGTCTTTTCTGGTGATTCCCCAGAAGAGTGGAGCCATTTGTCGTTTTAGTTTCTTGCTTCCTGCTATGCTTACCATTACTTATCTTCCACCTTTGATTTTGCAGATTTTTTCTTCTTATTGGTCCTGCTGTTTGCTTTAATGTCTTTCTGTTTTGCTTCATGGTTTTTGCTCTGTACTACTTTTTTTGGTTCTTTCTTTTTTTCTTCTGATCTTTCTTTCTGTTCCTTTGGTTTTTCTAATTTTTCAGTTTCTTTTTGCTCTTCGGATTGTGAAGATCTTGGAGTTTTGGTCTTTTGCCCCTCCAATCTATTTTGTCTCCATTTATCTTCTAGATTTAATGCAGTTATCACTACATTTGATGGATGAATGTAAATGTCAACATTTCCACCTTTGAGTTTTTCGCGTTTGATTCCTTCTATTGCAATTCCTCTCTTTTCTGTAGATACGTGGGTAATTTTCCCTTCTATTCCTTTGAATTCTCCGCGTAAAACCTTCACAGTATCACCTTCTATCACGCGAGCACTTCCTCGGTGATATTTTCTCTGGATTTCTTTTGATAATGGAGCTCCAAGCTGCTTGCTTACCAAGTGCAGCGGTGCCATGAACATCATTCTATTTCTTATTATGGTAGGTTTCATTCTATACCACCATCGATGCCAGGTTTGCTATCCTTGGCCACTTTTCAGATGCTTCAACTGCCACAGGGCCTTTGATTTCAGTTCCTTTTATTTCCCCTTCAGGAGTAACAAGAACTGCGGCGTTGTCTTCAAATGTAATGCGCACCCCACTTAATCGTCTGATAGGATATTTTTGTCGTATAATTACAGCACCGAATATTTGACCGCGTAGTTCACCTGGGCCCTTCTTGACCACTACATTGACAAAGTCTCCAACTGCCGCTGACGGATAACGAGAAACTCTGGTTTTGGTCTTTTGTACCATCACTATTTCGAGGATCTTAGCCCCAGTATTATCAGCACAGACCACTCGTGCTCCAAGAGGAAGCGGTCTTGTGACATATGGTCTGAATTCCTGTACCCCCTTAGCCGAAACTGCACGACTTTTTGTTGCCGCCATTATGACACAACCTCTACTACTACAAATGAAACGCTCTTAGAAATTGGTCTGCATTCGGCTGTAAGAACGATATCTCCTTCTTTTACATCGATACAAGGAGGTCTATGAGCATGGATCTTGCTCTTACTGCGAGCATATCTTTTATACTTTGTAACAATTCTTGGGAACTCTTGTTGTATTACTATCATTCTGAGGGCTTTTGCACTTACTACCTTTCCTTGAACAAGCTTACCTCTTACACTAAGACTACCGTGAAATGGACATAGTTTGTCATCGCATTCTGATTTTGGTGCAGTCATCTGAAGGCCGATGTTTCTTGTCATGTTTTCATTCCTATCCTTTCATAGGGTCGCGATATGAGCTCGGATCCCTCCACCGTTGCAGTTTGGCCATTGAAATCAAATTTCCAACGTGCTGTTCCCTTTGGTATCTTTTTGATACAACTTCCAGTTCTTAACGTAAACATGTACTTTGTTTCATCAACGATCTTTCCAACAAAACCGACCTTCTGCTTATTATTAGACTTGACAATTGCGGCGTTTAATCCAATTAGCTCGTGGAATGAGATATTTTCCTTAGTAATCATTCTTTTTTCAACTCGTTTAGTCTAGTTAATACTCTTGCGATATCTCTTTTTAATGGCTTTACTTTACCGCTATCCTTTCTTAAAGTACCTTTTGATGATTCAATTTTCAGCTTTGTCAGTTCAGAGCGTAATTGATCAAGTCTGTCTTTTAGATCTGTTTCGTTGAGCTCCCTTACGGTTTTCATCTTCAGTCTTGTCATTACTTCAACTCCTCCTCAACGTCTTCGTATGTTTCAACTTCCTTGATAAGCTTCTCTTCTCGTTCGATTTCCTCACTTTCTGTACGTGGTTTTGTCTTATCTATCTGTGCTTCTTCCACAACTTCAATTTCCTTTTCTTCTTCTGCTTTTGGCTTTTGTTTTAGTTCTTTAGTCGCTATCTTTAATTCAAATTCTGGAACAAATTTCTCCTTTCTTGCTATTCTGATTCTTATACCAATAAGACCCATTTTTGTTTCTACATGCACTACATCCTCAGCGACTACCACGCCAGCTTGATATCCGGCTCTTGGTAAGATGCCCTTACTGTGTTTTTCAAATCCAGAACGTTCTCCTCGCAGCTTTCCTGAAATTGTAATTTGAACGCCCATCGCACCGGCCTCCATTATTGTTTGTAAGGTCCACATGACGGCACGCCTGAACGCCGTGCCTCTTGCAATGTGCTGTGACATTCTATTACACATTACACTGGGTTCAAGTTCTGGTCTTGTTATCTCAATTACAGAAATTTGTGGGCTTTTAAGTCCAAAATCTTTTTCTAAAACTTTGGTAAGATCACGGATCCCGCTACCCTTTCTTCCAATTACAATTCCTGGCCTTGTTACATGTAACCCCACTCTTGTTCCTATGGGCGTCTTTTGGATGTCAACGTCTGAAAAACCTGCTTCTTTAATTGCTTCTCTTAGATAATCTTTTAAAAGCATTAATTTGTAGCTGTCTTGTATCACATTCTTTACTGATGACATATCAAATCTCCTGCGCTACAAGCTCCACATGTGTTAGAATATCTATTTTAGGTGTGGCTCGTCCCATCGCACGAGGAATGAATCGTTCAATTTTTCTACCCTTATGTACAGTCGCGTTAATTATCTTTAGTCTATCAAGATCCATGCCACGATATTCCGCGTTTGATTCTAAATTATCAAGAAGCTTTGCGAATTCTGTTGCCGCTTTTCTTGGATATCTACCTGCCATCACACCCGTGTCTGATTTGTGGCCAACTTCGTTGTTATATCGTCTAAATGGAACTGCGCGTTCTAGATCGATGACAGATTGTAGATAGATCCGTGCCGATTCAATAGACATGCCTTTTATGGCAACAGCAATTTCTCTGGCGTGCTTATGAGAAATTGTTTTTTCTCTCAGTGCAGCACGTACATGTCTTGTTTTATCATAATTTTGAAAAGCGTATTTGAATTGCATAAAAATCACTTTAATGGCACATATAAGCTGGATCTCGACGCCCCTACGCCGGGAGCTCCATGAACAACTCTTTTGTTAGTAAGCGCGAATTCTCCAAGGTAGTGGCCTATCATTTCTGGCTTGATAGCAACCGGGTGAAATTCTTTTCCTGAAAAAACTTGAATTGTTAAACCAACCATGTAGGGCATAATTATTACATCACGTAGGTGTGTCTTGATTGGAGTAGTAAGTTTTCCTGCCTTTGCTAGTTTTGTTTCCTCAAGTAATTTTCTTTTGTTATCTGTAATTCCTCTTGTAAGTGATCTTCTAGCTCTGGAAGGCAGAAGCTCAAATAGTTTCTCCAATGACAGATTTTGTAATTCGTCCACCCGGACTCCTCTGTATTTGAATTCTTTAACCATATGTTTGTGCCTTTACTTCAGAGAGTTGACGAAAAACCATATTATAGCATTCCTATCTTTGTAGCAAGATCCCTTGCCTTCTCCACACTTTCGAACTTTACGAACGCTTTCTTTCCATAAACTGTTCTTGCGACATTTACCCCTACCGATGTTTCGTTGTAGAGAACTTTGATCGCCTCCATTATTTTTGGCTTGGAAGACTCTTCTTTCACCAAGAAACAAATTCTTTTTTCATTTTCTACTAATGAGAATGTTTTTTCTGTCACGTATGGTTTGAGTATAATGTGGGTTGCCTCGTCTATATTCATCTTGTAGTCACCATAAGTTCAAGATGAGGAGATTTCATCTTTCCAATCTCTTCAATAGAACCTTTTGAAAATATCGTTAATCTTATTGGTTTGGCACCAGGTGCCAAGTCAAGCACACTTAGGTTTTTTGTTTCAACTACATCCACACCGGTTAGAGAACCAGATGCTTTGGAAAGATTTTTGGAGTCTTGCACAACAAGCAGAACGCTCTTGCCTACCTTTGTCTTTCTTCCACGCAACAATGACTTCCCTGAGCGGCGCTTTTGTCTATTTTCAAGTCGCGTAACATCCTGGGATAAATGTAAAACATCAAAAATCTTTGAAAGTTCTTTCGATTTTGATATGGATTCAATTTGGTCTGACACAACCACCGGGAAATGCTCAATTTTTTCTATGTGGTGCCCTCGCACCTTTACAAGAGCAGAAGATGCAGTAGCAGCTATAGCTGAACATAAAGCAATTTTATTTTCTTTTTTGTTTAGCACTTTGTAGGTAATCTTCTCTGCAAGCGGCGGATGCGCTTGTCTGCCTTTTCGTACCATTGCTACTCCACCACCTTGCCCCTGTCTTCCTCCGCCACCACCACTCATTCGTGCAACTCTTGCTTGACCGTGACCTGTTGGTGGACTATTTGATTCTGCTACTACGTCCATACCTGCGTTTGGATATCTGCCTTGTCTTTGAAACTTGTGGGATTCCAAATGCACATATGCTTTGTGAATTAAATCATTTCTTAACGGAGTAGAGAAAACAATTGGCAGCTCCACCTCACCCTCTTTTGAACCAGAAGTTGAAAGAACTGGCACTTTCATAACATTATCTCCAGAATTTTAGGCTGAGTGGCTTTAGTCAATTTTGGTCGGATTGGGTCACGGATCTTTACTAATCTTCTATAAGGACCAGGAATTGAACCACGTATGATGATATAGTCTCCCTTTACCAATCCAAAATGTTTGAATCCACCAGCGGGATTAATTTTGAATTCATTACTTTCTGAAGTTCCCACAATCATTATTCTATTGTTATACTGAACTCGTTGATGAAATCCTCTCTGACCTGCCCGTGGAACCGTGTACATGATTGTTGCCGGGCTAATTGGCCCAAGCGTACCAAGAGCTCTTACGCTCTTTCTTGATTTGTGTTGTTTCTTTTTTACTCCCCATCTTGTAATTGGACCTTCAAATCCTTTGCCTTTTGTTATAGCTGCAACATCAACTTCAGCACCTTTCTGAAAAACTTGGTCAATTTTTACTTCCTTACCTAACAGTTCTTTAAGATACACAAATTGTTTTTGAGTATCTCCCCCCTTTACAGCCACTTCAAAGATGTAAGGCTTCTTTTGTTCCAAGCCCGCACGATGTGGCGTTACTGCCACTATCGCAAAGAGTTCTTCAACATGACCAAGAATCTTTTCTGCTTTCTCTACTCCTTTCTCATCATATTTTGTCTTGAAGAGCCTTGAGAGTTCTTTTGGCAAGTCTTTTGCATAAATGTCAAAAATAGAATCTAATCCGTATCTATCCTTAGAATAACCTCTAATTCCTATAATTGTCATTGGTGGTGTAACCACAACAGTTCCGAGGCTTACGAGTTGTTTGCCAAAATTCGGAGTCTTTTCGCGGTCGTCAATGCTAGCAATACGCATACATGCCGCCTTGAAACCAGCGTGACCTTGCAGCTTTGGCTGATCGCCATCTAGTTCAGGCCAAGTGCGCATTCTTGCTTCCATGCTTTTCGCTCGCGCCCTTGGCAAATAGGCGAGGCTTCCTCTTCTTGGTTGACTGTGCTTCCTATGCCCCATTGATAAACGCTAGATGTCGTTTACCCCATTATAAGTCTATAATTAGAAAAATAGCTCATGATAATTTTTTAGAGAATCTTTCTCCTGGTTACCAGAAATGTACAAGTTGTGTCGCAATAATTATTATTCCAATTATCATTCCAACAAATCCTGCAAATATTGCTAACAGCAAGAATCTTTTTTCTTTCAATACTGTCTTGGGAACAAGATATGATAATAAAACTACTTGCGAGTCAGTATATTTATTATGGCAAGGGTGCCAAGTATTGCTTCCTCTAGTCTCACTGTCTCGGTAGCTTGATCTGGAAAAAAGTTTAGAACTTGAGATCTTTGCACATTGTGTAATGTCTTCCCCAAGATCTCGTGGATACCTCTTTTTGGGGAACCAAAAACAATCAAGATGTTCCCATACATGATCTCGTCAAAGTATTTTTGAGTTTTGTGTATCAGTTTACCTTTTCTCGATGTAAATATAATAGTAGATTCCCATGAAGAAAGAAGTGCGCTTAGGTTCGCACTTTCTTTTACATCGTATCCCCAATATTGCTGGATCTCTTCCTTTTTGATCTGTTTTATTGCAAAATTGGGAAATCCTTCTTTGAATTGAATAATTATTCTTTTACCTTCTTCATCATTCCCATAATAAGGAATTAGCTGATCTACACCAACGTCTATGTATTTTTTTCCTCTGGCAAATACAATCACTCCCTCACGAATATCCTTTGCTTTGATCTTGCGTGATTCAGCAGTCTGTAAATGCGATGGAATTTTTAGTGGACTCAAACTTCCTGCAAATTTCAATTCATCCATCTTCCTGTAGAGTAGCCGACGTAGATATTGGGGTGTCTCTAGATACCTTAAGATAGTTCTTAGAAGAGACCGATCACGTTCACTTCCTCCTACTTCATGATACAGATATATCGTATCTACTTGAAAAATTGCACAAGCTCGTGCGATTTGTGAAATTTTTAGTGTCTTGCTCATCTGTGTAGGTTCATCAACTAATGATGAATCTGGAATAGCTATCGATAGTTTCAATATAGCAATTACTTTGTTGGGTTATAAAATATTAGATGTTATTTTTGCCTTTTTGCGGCGTTTTCTTTTGCTTTTGTTGCGTACCGTTCTATATCCTTTTCAGGAGTTCTTGTCATAAGTTTGGCATCATTAAGTATGTGAGCCATTTTGATGTGCTTCACACCTTCCTTTTCTTCGCTTACTAAATAGATGGATTCAATTGCTAATGTTGCAGCTTCTTCAAAAGACATGTCTCTCTTGTAATACTTTTCAAGATACTCCGTCACTTGATCTGAGCCTGCCCCGATAGCAACTGCATCGTATGATATGTAAGTTCCACTTGGGTCAGTTAGGAATATTGTACTTCCACTCTTGTCAATACCCGCAATAATCAATGCAACACCAAAGGGTCTTACTCCTGCATACTGAGTAAATTGTTGACACTGGTCAGCAAGATGCTTTGCTACCGATTCAACCTCTATGGGCTCATCGTAAATCATCCTGTTGCTTTGTGAGAAGAATCGTGCATTATCAACCTGTGACCTTGCATCAGGAATATAACCAGCCGCAGCTACGCCAATATGATCGTCGACCTGAAATATTTTTTGCGTAATTTCCGAGTTTTGCAGTTTTCTTGGCTTTTCTTCTACTGTTAGAATGATTCCGTCCTTGCTTTTGATTCCTAATGCAAGTGTCCCACGCCTTACCGTTTCAATTGCATATTCTACTTGGTAAAGTCTCCCATCAGGAGAAAAGACAGTAATTGCTCTATCATAACCTGCTGCTGCTGGAAGCATTTCAAAATTCTTACCTTTGAAGGTTTAATTTAAGTTTATACAAGTAAGAATTATGCACTTTGAGATCCCATTTTATGGTCATGCAAACATAAGATCACTGCATCAAAAAACAATTGAAATCACAACGGAACCAAATCTCACACTAAACGGAGATTGCGTCATTGGCGTCAAAGCAAGTTTTGGATGTAGTGATATTCCTGCACGTCTTAAATCACTTTTGAAGAATTCTAAATCAGAAGTATTATGTACAATAATAGTCAAGGACCTAAACTTTAAGATCAAAGGAAAAGGTAACGAAAAATTAACTTTGACAAATCCTCATGACATAGTAATTAGAAAGAGCTCGTTTGTGTGCCCCCGTACTATGGCAACGAATTGTATTGTGGCCTCGGATTCTATACCAAGACAAATGATAAAGTTGTTGCAAAATCCAGATACGCATGGAATCTTTGCAATAGATGTAATTTAATCGATTACTGTTTTTGTGACAAAGCAGAACCATTATTTTCAAAAACTTTTGTCATTGCTCTGTTTACAATCTCGACGAGAATGTGTTCTTCGTAATCCGAATCCTGCATATCCGTTTTTGTAGAACTTTTCTTCCGTATTTTTGATGCCGTGTTTTTAGATATGTTCTTCATTATTTTTTCCATTCTTACCGAAGCGTCAGCAATTGTTTTTGAATATTCGATTTCAAAATTGGTTGGAAGCTTATGTCCGAGGATTCTAACCGATGTGCCATAATATTTCATTACTGCCCCCCGCACTTCCTGCATTTTTACAATTTCGACCAACCCAGCCTCCTTTAGAACATCAAGATGATGTCTTATTGTAGTCGTAGCTTTTTTGTAACCACCTTTGTGGAGTTCTTCCACAATTTTCTCTGTGGGCAGTTGCGCATGATATAATATCTGTAGAATTTTAATTCGGGCAGGATCATCGAGTGCTTTTGCTTGTTCAGCATTAGTACTAAGAATTTTGTTGATTTTGATTTCTCTTTGTAGCAAGGTAGACATTTTTAACTTCAATCTTTATTTAACCTAAAAGAACCCCAGATCATATTTTTTTGCTCAATACGTAACTTTTTTTTACGTTACAAAAAACTTCAGAAGAATCTAAGAATTTGCGCAGACGTTTCCATTTGTATAGTTTCAAAACAATCGAATCAATAGTATTACTATGATTTTACCACCATTATTATGATAGTTGTAACGTTACAAAAAACCCAAAAAATTTTGCAAAATATGGCTCGTGCTGCGGACAGCCGCCCAGGGGGTTCAAAATTCGTCTTGACGGGTCAAAATTGACTTACAGTCTAAATCGAAATTCGAGTTAAAGTTTGAGCTTCGTAATCCTTTCGTAGGCAGCTACGTATCTTGAGGATAATTCTTGTCGTAGTTCGTCTGGCAGTTTTGGTGCGACTGGTTCTTTCCCCATCTTTCGTTCTTCTTCAAATTTCAGTTGATAGCCACGCAAGGCTAGCCAGTCACGAAGTAGCTGCTTGTCATAGCTCTCCTGAGTTTTTCCTATCTGATAAGATTCCTTGGGCCACATCCTATATTCATCTGGTCCTATAGAATCACCTAAAATGATGTCATTACCAATTTTACCAAATTCAAGCTTCAAGTCTGCAAGAATAAATCCAGCATTATCTGCAATTTCAGCCATTTTTTCATAAATCTGAATTGATGTTTGTTCTAACCAATCATATTCATATGAACTTGCTAATTTTCTATCCATTGCGTCCTTTTTTGTTATAGGAATGTCATGGGTTTCAGACTTGGTTGTGGGATCAAAAAGTGGGTTTGATAGCTTTGTCGCTATCCTGGTATCTGAACCAATAGGGATTGTTATTTTACCATCTTTCCATCTCTGAACCAGACTACCATAAAAATATCCACGGACCACACATTCAATTGGTATCATCTGTATTTTTTTTACAATTATTTTGTCTTTTGATTCTGTTCGAATATAATGATTTTTTACTGGTAATTTATTGAACCAAAATTCAGCAAATTTGCACAGAACTTCACCTTTTCTAGGGATTAGATCTTGAAATTGAACATCAAATGCAGAGACTCTATCGGAGAAATGAAAGATCAAGCTTCTATCTGGTAATTCGTATATATCTTTGACCTTTCCTGAACGAAGAAACTTCAATTAGGCGTCATTGAACTGACTTGAATTTAAGTTGATGGACATTATGAGCCCATCATGCCAACCATCTTCGGGGCTGATCTATACGGTTTTGTAACACTAATTCCCTGATCAGTTGTAACGGTAACCTGCTCGAGGTTGCTGTTCGAGGGCGGCGACAAGATTAGCTTGTCGCCAGGATTCAATACTGGAATTATATCTGGCTTACTATCATCCCCATAATCCACCCTTACGTTAGTAAGCGGTTCACTGCCAGTATTTTGAACGGTCACATGCGTATTTGTTACAAGGGTTTGCTGATCTATAAACGGGTCAAGCGAAAGTGAATATCTTTCTGTAGGCTTCGCTACAAAAAAGACAACCAATATGATTGCCACTACGACTCCAGCAGAAATGCTGGCAATTGTTGCTTTTTTCACATCATAAAATACCAACATGCAACTATAAGGCTATTTGTTGCTCCGGCCAGGAATAACTGGCAATGTGGTTGTGGAAACTACATTTCGTACTGCTCTTATTTCTTTTGTAATTATTCTTTCGATTTGAGATCTTGTTGGTCCTTGCACCTTTACAAAAATATCATATTGACCATATGTTCCCATCACTTCCTTAATTCCCTGAATTTTCAAAATCTCGTTCATAACCTCCATTTCATGACCCATTCGGCTCTTGACCAAAACAAATGCTAACTCCAGATCATTCACCTTTGATTTCTGCTCTGCTCTTAAACGTAGGTTTGATTCCCAATGTAGAATAATTACCAGAAGAACAAGTAAAACACATCGAATTTACGTCCATCCCTACAGCTTCGGCAAGGTTTTTTGCATCATTATATCCTAGAAAATCTGCACCTATGATTTGCCTTACTCTTTCCGTCACTTCTCCCTCGGTGTACTCCCTTCCGTCACCCATGAACGTAACAAGTTCATCTTGCGACGGGAAATCGATTCCAGCATAACATGGAAACCGGATTGGTGGAAAAGTAATCACCATACTAATTTTTCTTGCTCCTGCTCTTCGGAGTGCTTTTATGATAGCTTTTGAGCTTGTACCTCTAACCAAACTGTCGTCTACTACGACTACGTGTTTATCATTAATTACTTGGGTTATTGGAATAATCCAACGATTGATTTCAACTCGGTCGGCTTGATGTGGTTCAATGAAACTTCTCAGTGGACCTTTTCTACTATATCTATCCTTCAGCAAACCTTCCTCAAATGGAACTCCTAGTTCTTGTGCATACCCCAAAGCTGCTGGTCTCGCGGAGTCAGGCACAGGAATTACAATATCGGCGTCGTTAATTGGAAACTTTTTTGCAAGAAATTGACCGATTCTTTTTCTTGCCATGTAAATGTTTGATCCTTCCATGATACTAGAAGGATGAGCAAAATAAGTGAATTCAAATGAGCAATGTGCAGGCACTTTAGATTCTGAAAAAATTTCTGATTCCAATCCACTTTCACTTATTTTGACAAGCTCCCCAGGTTTAACATCTCTTACAAGTTGTGCCCCTACTGCGGCAAGTGCTACAGATTCCGATGCTACAATATACGAATTGTTATCTTTTCTATAACCAATTACCATAGGCCTAAAGCCCATGGGATCACGTGCAGCATATACTGCGTTATCATCTGTAACAAAAGTAAAACAAAATGAGCCTACCATCTCGTTTTTCAAGATAGATAGAGCGCTCCCTAGTTTACCATTTTCAGACATCAGTGATACTAGCCTTTTTGCTGCTACCAACGTATCACTTACGTTCTGCGGAGTAAACGTACAACCACCTACCATGCCCGCCAATTCTTCAACATTTGATATTGTTCCGTTATGAGCAATGCATAGGTCTTTGACCTTCAACGGCTGTGCGTTTTCCAAGTTGCTCTTTCCAATAGTTGAATATCTAACATGACCTATGGCTGCAGGTGATGCGTATTCTCTGGTAATCTTGTCGAATTCTGATACTGCCGAAGAGACTAAACCCAGCTGCTTGTGTGGATTTTTCTTTGGAACCGCAATACCCCAAGCCTCTTGACCGCGATGTTGAAGAGCTCTCAATGAATCAATTATCATAGGTATAACATTGGCGCCATCTAGGCTGAAAATTCCAACTACGCCACAGTTTTCCTTAACCATGACTCACCAGTGATTCCAACGAGTTTAACCATTTTTCTCGCGCCTTATCAACCCTTACACTAATCAAGATCTTTTTTCCATCTTTAAAGACAACACTAGAGCCTAAAAACCTCCCAATAATTTCATGTACTACTCCATGCCTTTCAAGTAGCGATTTTGTGTTTTTGATATGTTTTGGCGAGATGGCTAACAAATATCTCGAATGAGATTCTGAAAACAATAACTCGTCGGTTCTTATTTTCTGTGCAGATATCTTGTCAAGAGAAATCATACATCCGATCTCATTTCTAATACACATCTCAGAGACGGCAACGCCTAGTCCTCCCTTTGAACAGTCGTGTGCAGTTTGTACCAGATCTTGGTTTATTAGTTCCAATACGCTTTGCTGATTATCTTTGGATGATTTCATATTGACAACAGGGCATTTGCCTCCGATTGCACCATGTATATACTCGTAGTATTCAGAGCCTCCCAGTTCGTCCTTGGTTTTTCCTACCAACACGAGAAAGTCTTTTCTTTCGATTGTCTTCGAGATCAGTGGTTTCTTCTCGATAAGTCCTAGTACACCTATTAATGGTGTGGGTTTGATTGGTCCTGTATCAGTCTCATTGTACAGACTAACTTTGCCACCTACACAAGGAATTTCAAAATATTTTGCGTATTCTGTTATTCCTTGAATCGATTCTTTGAATGTCCAAAATATCTCAGGATCCTCTGGATTTCCAAATTGTAAATGATCTACCATTCCAATCGGAGTTGCACCAGTGCAAACTACGTTTCTGCATGCTTCATCAAAACAACCTATTGCTCCCTGACGAGGATTTACGTAGCAATGCTTGGAATTCCCATCTATTTTAACAGACAGAAACTTGCCATTATCAAGCCTTAGGACAGAGGCATCGCTTCCTGGCTTTATGATAGTTCTTATCCCTACTTCATGATCATACTGAGTGTAAACCCAGTGCTTACTTGCAATATTTGGGTTTGCAAGCATTTTCAAAAGGACCTCAGATAGATTTTTTGGAGTACTGGGTTTTTTTGTTAATTCCATACTTTCAAGATATTTCGGCTTAGACGTCGGTCTATCAAGAAGTGGAGCATTTGCAACTACCTCACTTGGAAGTCTGGCAATCGTTTCCTGCTCTGCTTTTACTTCCATCATAGAATCTCCTGTTACTCGACCTATCACTGAATACGGCACATGGAATTTTTCACAAATTTTTTGCAAAGTTGACAATTTTTCTTGGTCTGTTAAGACAAGCATTCGTTCCTGAGATTCAGAAACCATCAGTTCTGACGGTGACATGTTCTCTTCTCTTTTGTGGATTAATGATATATCAAGCTCAATTCCAACTGATAAGGCATCTGCTGTTTCTGAGATTGCACATGATAAACCACCGCCGCCCAAGTCTTTCATGGCCTTTATGCAATTTTGGTTTCTTGCTTCCAGGATAGCTTCTATTACTAGCTTCTCAATAAATGGATCCGGAATCTGCACGGCTGATCGATTCTCCGCTTCTAGCTTGTCTGATGCAAACTGTGATCCTCCAATTCCATCTCTTCCAGTGGAACCACCAATTAAAACAAGAAAATCACCTTCGTCGGCATGATTTTGTATGAGTCGCTCTTTTTTTCCAAACCCTATTGCTGCAACATCAACTAGCGCATAATTTGTAAAATATCCATCAAATTCAATCTCGCCACCTACTGTTGGTATCCCAAGACAGTTTCCATAATCGGCAATTCCTCTTACTGCATTTTTGAACAGCCAGCGTGCATGTGTGTCTTGTTCTATATCACCAAATCTCAATCCGTCAAGTATCGCAATAGGTCTAGTTGATAAAATGTCTCTTATTACGCCGCCTACACCCGTGGCAGCTCCTCCGTATGGTTCAACAGCAGACGGATGGTTATGACTTTCTATGTGTACAGTAATTACGTATCCGTCTCCCACGTCCAGTACACCGGAATCATAACCTGGGCCTGAAATCACTCTCTTGCCTTCTCTTGGCAAAATTTCCAAGTGTTTTTTGGAAGATTTGTAAGAGCAATGCTCTGACCACTCTGCAGCTACAATCTGTAATTCAACGGGATTTGGTTTACGCCCTATCTTCTTTTCAAGATAATCAAATTCTGTCGGAGTTAGGCTCATGCTGTAACACCCAAAGTTTTCAGCAATGATTCGAAGATCAAAGAAGCTGGTTTTGCATTTGTTGGATTGATGATTTGTTCAGCAGATCTTTCTGGATGTGGCATCATTCCAACAACATTTCCCTCTTTGTTACAGATACCGGCTATCCTCATAGAAGCGCCATTGATCTCTTCAGCATAAGTGAAAACAATTTGGTTATTTTTCTTTAATGATTTCAAAGTCTCTTTGTCTGCATAGTAACGTCCCTCCCCATTTGCAATCGCAATTGGGATTCTTTGATTGAGCTTGAATTTGTTCGTAAACGGCGTCTTGTTGTTTTTAACTATAATTTCCGTCCATTTACAGATATAGCTAAGGGAGGTATTTTTTAAAAGGGCGCCTGGAAGAAGACCCGCCTCAACTAGAATCTGAAACCCATTACAAACACCAAGAATCGGCATTCCTCTTTCTGCCATCTTTTTTACTTCACATATCACAGGACTGTGAGCAGCAATTACACCGGCTCTTAATCTATCACCGTAAGAGAATCCACCAGGAAGCACGATTGCGTCTACATTATTGGGCAATGGATCTGTATGCCATACAAGCTGAGAATCTAGTTTAAAGACATCAGAAAGAACATGGTTCATATCGCGATCACAATTACTTCCAGGAAAAACAATTATGGCAACTTTCACAATTTTCATTACTCTCAGGCCGTATTAAATTGAATCGAAAGAAATCATTTTTATTCTAATACTCTTTGCTACTAGCTATGGGTCTAGTTCGTGACATCATGGTTCGTAATGTTGTCACAATAGAACACGACAAGACTGCAAAGGAAGTAGCATCGTTGTTATCCGAAAGAGGGATAAGCTCTCTCGTGGTTGTAAAAGATGGCAACCCTATTGGCCTTGTAACTGAGCGAGATCTTGCACGCAAGGTTTCAACCACCGATAGGAAAAGTTCCGAGGTGATGCTCTCTGAGATAATGTCAGCCAACTTCAGGTGGGTAGAACCAATGACTCCAATAGAAGATGCCGTACAGAAGATGCTAAACAAGAAAATACGAAGACTTCTTGTCCTTGATAATGGAAAGCTGGTTGGAATTATAACCGAGACTGATCTTGCAAAATACCTTCGCAGCAAGCTACTCATAGAAGGAGCAGTCGACGATGTTACGGCTTTGAATCGCAAAGTAGTAAAAAAGAGTTAGTTGTCAAAGATTTCAACAGACACCGTACTTACTAGCGGATTGTATATTCTAAATTCATTACATAAATCACGTACTGCCTTTTCAGCAGATTCCTTGTTTTTTGCCTCAATTTCAAACCTTAACATTTTAGCTGAACGCACCTTCTTGACAGAACTTTTTTTATCTTTTAGTATCAGATCGTTTAGGATTGTGTCCCCCTCAGGGTCTACGATTTCAGGCTTGTTCTCAATTATCACATTAACCATAAAAGAAGGCATAAAATCCGTTTAAACACAATTAATTTAAGCCTTGAGTAAAGACGAGTGTCAACTATGACAGTAAAGTTTGATCCTACCCAATACAAGTTAACAACCAAGACAAATTGGAATACTGTAGCTGCTGACTATCATCATAACTGGGCCGCAAAACAAATCGGACCATTCAAGTCCACAACGGAATTAGTGAGAGAGGCAAATATCAAACCAACCGATAGCGTACTAGATCTTGCATGTGGAACGGGTGTTGTTTCAAAAGAGGTATCGCGATATCTAGGCAAAGATGGGCTCGTAGTTGGTGTCGATTTATCTAGAACCGCTCTTACAATTGCAAAAAAATCAATACAATCGTCTAATGCCTCATTTTTAGAGATCGACGCCGAAAATATTGGTTTCAATTTTAAGTTTGATAAAATACTTTGTCAGTATGGGCTCATGTTCTTTCCTAATGTAAAAAACGTTCTAAGCTCAATCAAACAAATTATGCAAAAAAATGGAAAACTGGTTCTTGCAGTACATGGTTTATCACACGAAGTCCCCTATTTTAGCACCATAATGGATCCCATCATAGTTCACATTCCTAATATAAGATCTGAAGGAACACCAACTGTTCACAGATTTGGCAACCCAAATGATCTGCAAGATGAATTATCAGATGCAGGGTTCTCCGATATTTCAATAAGAAAATACAATTTTAGTTATAACGCAGGAACGTTTGAAGAATACTGGCAAGACTACATGTGTTTAACTGCCAATTCGATTAGATCGAAAATTGAAAGTCAAGACTCAGATATGATCTCAGCAATAAAAAGTGAATCACAGCGGAATGCCTCGAAATACATCAAGAGTGAAAGTATTACATTCCCGTGGACAGTTTTACTTGCGTCTGCATCAAATACAGCATAACTTCGAGACAAAACTAAGTTTATGTTTTCATATTACACTTTTTTGGCAGCGTAGGACACAAAATCAGATTCATACCAGACTGTGTCCGCTTCTTTCCCTTTCTTTGTAAATGCAATAAAAGCAATATGCGAGAAATTACTTCCCTTAAGGGCTCCATGCCAATGAAGTGTATATTTTGGAATGTAGACCATGTCACCAGTTTTGAGTCTGGACTTGGAACTTGCTCTTATCTTGACACTGCCATATTCATTAGAAGATCTTTTGCAAAAAACAAGTATTCCCTTTCCTTCGGTTACAAAAAGAAGCTGCCCTTCTTCATGATAATGAAGTTTAGTTCTAGCCCCACGCTTGAATGCTACATGGTATACTTTCTGATCTTTAACATGTATTTTCTTGGATACGTCTCGTAGAAGAACTTCGCCTAAAAGTAATTTCTTGTGCGACAACAA
Organism: Nitrososphaerota archaeon; assembly: GCA_005877205.1. GTDB lineage: Archaea > Thermoproteota > Nitrososphaeria > Nitrososphaerales > Nitrosopumilaceae > Nitrosotalea. The sequence continues at coordinate 20,889 of VBPL01000011.1, read as the reverse complement.
GAGCCTTGTCTGATTTTATTTTTCTGAGATTCTCCTTCATTTTTTCATTTTGAGTGTAGTAATAATTAGTCCTTTCTTTTAGTTGATTCTTAATGTAATAACATTTTAAACCATCCTGTAAACCTCATACCTAATGCCAATGTAGCTCAGCCTGGCTAGAGCATCTGCCTTGTAAGCAGAAGGTCGGGGGTCCAAATCCCCCCATTGGCTTTTCAAAAAATAGACAAAGTTAAGTAAGTTGCATAATTGGAAAAAGTGTGGAAAAGGGATTTGTACTTATTAATTGCGATCTAGGTGCGGAAGACTACATCATAGAAGAACTGAAGCTTATTCCACAAATAAAAAATGCATATGTTACTTTCGGTGCATACGATGTCATAGCAGAGCTTCAAGCTCAAAGTCCAGAGGATTTCGATGAGACTGTATCACACAAGATAAGAAATCTATCAAGGGTTGTCAGTACCATGACGTTGAAAGTTGCAAACCCCGAATGATAATTATAGAAGTGAACTAACTGTTAATCAATTGGATAAAATTGAATACGTGGGTACAGTTTGGGCCATAAATCATGGTTTGCCAAAACCATTACTCGATCATTGTGTAAAGAAACTCACAGATCATGGAATCAAAAAGGAAGATATTGTTATCACGGATGCTCCTTCTGACGTGAAAATAGGCACTGTAGTTGTAGATGTTTGGCCTTACCATCTCGAGGTAGGACGGGTCAGAACAGTTAGAAATGACTCTTACATCAGTGGAAGCATAAAAATAATTGAACTAAAAACTGATCCTGAAGGAAATTACATAGACTAATTTTTCAAAAATAGATTTATCTCAGATAATAGTCTAATTGGCTCGTGAGAAAGACGAGAGTAGTTAATCCAAAACGTCGGCTTCAAGTGGCAATAGGAATTGCCATAATTATTGTTGGCATTACAATCTTTATCAATTATTACCTAGATCAGGCAAAATTATCTGGACAGAGATTTGGAGACCAACTGGCACAGATTCAAACAGATCTAAAAAATGAAACACGCGATTTTGATTCTCAGATTACACTTTATCAAAAGGGTCAATTGCCCAAAGATGAAATGCTCAAGATAGCCGACAGCCACATCGGAATAATTCAGAACATACTTTCAAGATATGACAGTTTAAAGCCACCTGAACTTTTTGCTCCATCTTTGCAGCTATTTAGGCTCTCAACTCAAACACAATTAGAAAGTGACAAGTATCTAAGAGAATGGGTTCAGACAGGCGATAACTCTAGCAAGGCAAAGTCAGACGAATTATTGCAACAGTCGTTTCAATACGAGATGAGCGCTCTTCAGTCGTATGGTACACTAAAATCTAAAGGTCTACAGTAAGCCTCGTTGATGAATCGAATCTAAAATTTTGTCTAGTTCATTTTGTAATTGAGATTTCTCAAGTGCGACCGGTGACGCAAAAATAAGCTCCAGTGTAATACTTAGCATATCATGATCCGTATGTGATATGGTAATTTTGTATTGTCGTACTCCTTCATTAGAAAGGAGACTTTGCCACAACGAAATTCTGTTGTTTACGTCTTCTATCTTCTTTAATAGGTAATCCAAGTTCATCTCTTTTCCTTCTTCAAATATTCCAAACTTTACAAGAGGAAGCATCATGTATCCACCTTTGATTTTCTGATGTGTTTTGTGCATTTCCTCAATGACTTCATTAGCCTTGTCCTCTGGATAGATTTCTCCGTATTCTGGCGCAAAGTAACCTACGATATTCTTACTCTCGTCGTAAATTTTGAAATAGTATCCTTCTCGTTCTAGTCTCCACATTATTTTATACCTAGAGTTTTGCAGCTGACTGGCTTATCTCAAGTGTACTAAGACACTTACCACAGAAATAGCCCTTCCCCGTATTAAATATGGTAGAATTCTTACACTGAGGACATTCTCTGTTGACGCGATTAATTTCAATTGGCATGGCAACTCTTAACAGCAATTCTTCAAAAGACAAGAGGTCAAAATATATTTGCAATTTCTCTAATAACAGCATATTTTATGTAGCGTCTTCATAAAATCGACTAGAACGAATCTAAAATCAAACGTTATAAACAATTGGAATCAAATGTAATTCGTGATTCCTACTACAACTAGGGCATTTATTGATAGTTTGATTGATTACTACATCAGCGAGGCTTCAGCATACAAGCAATTAGCTAAAAATTACTCTGACGAGACAGGCGATGTTACTGCATCTACTTTTGGAATAATAGTAGGCTGTGTTTATTCTGGATTTTTGCAAGCGTATGTAAATCAAAAGCAAAAGCCAACACTTGAAGATACTCAAGAGTTCACACAAATAATCAAGCTCAGAGCAGCACAGATAGAGCGCAGCATATTAGATGCAAAAGCTTGAATTAAAGCGTAAAATGAAATCCGCTGTTTGTTATAAAAAAATACTGCCGTTATCTTATCACAACAATAACCTTATCTAGAAACCGTGGGGTTTTTTAGCACCAAGTCGAGTAAACCAGACCTATTGTTCTCATCCCTAAACTTTCCGACAGTTTTGATTAATTTATTGCATACAGATAAATCTCAATATCTTTAAACGATACATGATGTCTGAGGTCACGCAATACCAGATTCTACAGTTAATTGACAATGGTCAAACAGTGCAGCTATCACTTGCAGAAGATGTGCAAACCGAACCTGTTTCACAAAAGCAGTTAATGCTAGATGCCATAAATAAAAAACTAGATCCTGAATTAAGGGACCAGATTGCACCATTCATGGAAGCAATACTGCAAGCCCAGCCCACAATTGCGATAAAGAGCTACGCGCAGACTTCAATTACAATAACTATGCCAAAGCGCAAATATCAAAGAATGGGCAGTCCTAGCGTTGGGCAGAAGTTAGAAATCAACATAAAAAAGATCTAGAGAAGCTTCTCTATCTCTTGAACAGTCTCTAGAGGCAACGAGCAGGTAAAGTCTTTACAAATGTATATCTTGGTTTTGGTACTGTCATAATCTTTTCCGGCAAAAAATGGCAGTTGTTTCAAGTCATCCAATCGCTCTTTTTTTGAAATGCTGACAAGTATTGATTCTGGTAAGAACTTTCTTGCAAGATAGCGACAAATTTCTGAATCATCTTGATTCATTATTGTGATTTCAATTGGTTTTTGTAAATACATGTAAATGACATTCAGAAGTTGCCCAAAGCCAAATGGATTTTCTGCAGCCATAGTTGATAGAGACTCCATCACTTTCAGTGCTATATCTAGATACTTTTTTTCTTGAGTTATATGATAAAGCCTTAGTAGTGCTCCTGTTGCAACTGAATTTCCAGATGGTAGCGATAGGTCAAAAATGTTTTTTGTTCGCACTATCAGCTTCTCATGATTATCTCCTGTGAAAAAGAAGCTTTTTTCATTTTCGTCCCAGAAATGCTCCAGCAAATAATTTGCGTGATGGATTGCAATGTTCAAGTATTTCTTCGAGGGGTCTATCTCAAAATAATCCAGTAACGCATTCACAAAATAGGCATAATCATCAAGGTATGCTCGTAGTTTAGCCTGACCATCTTTATACGTGTGTAGTAGCTCACCCTCTTTTGTCATTTTTTGCTCGATGAATTTTATGCAATTTTCTGCAGCCCTCAAGAAATTGGTTTCTTCTGTTACCCGGTATCCTTTCAAAAACGCAGATATCATTAAGGCGTTCCAGCTCACAAGAATCTTCTCGTCTCTTCCCGGAGGCACTCTTTTGGTACGAGCCACAATGAGTTTTTCTTTACAACGTTTTATGATATCGTTAACTTCAGATTCCTTTTTCCCAAAATTAAATGCTACCGTTGACAGATTTATGTTATTGTTTAAGATGGTGTGTCCTTCAAAGTTCCCGCCTTCTGCTATATCGTAATAAAGACAAAACACATCAGAGTCAGCACCCAGTATTTCTTGAACTTCCTTCTTTTTCCAGACATAGTATTTCCCTTCTTCTCCTTCAGAATCAGCATCTTGTGCAGAATAAAACGCTCCTTCTGGCGAAGTCATCTCTTTTAGGACGTATCCCAATGTCTCTTTTATTACGTTCAAGAATCTCCCATCTCTTGTCAGCTGATACGCTTCTGCATACACAAGAGGCAATAGGGCGTTATCATAAAGCATTTTCTCAAAGTGTGGAACCAGCCATCTGGAATCCGTAGAATACCTATGAAATCCACCACCAATCTGATCATATATACCACCATTTACCATCTTTGTCAGAGTTTTGAGTACAAATTCTTGAAACTTTGAGATGCCAGACACTTTTGAATACCGGAGCATAAAAGAAAGATTTGCAGCATTAGGAAATTTAGGAGCATGACCAAATCCACCATTAGTAGGATCACCAAGAGAAAGCAAGTTAACTGCTGCTTCATCAAGTATTGATTTATCAAGTTTTGATGGAAGCGATATTGACTCTGTCTTTTTGAGTGTGTTAAGAAAATTTTCTGCGGCGGATTCTACATCATGAGGTTTTTCCTTCCAAGCTTGAGAAAGCTGCCTTACTATACTTCCAAATCCTGGTCGCCCGTAACTATCTAGTGGTGGAAAGTAAGTTCCAACATAGAACGGTCTTTGGTCAGGAGTTAGGAATACACTAAGAGGCCAGCCGCCGCTTCCCGTTGTGAGCTGACAGACTTTCTGATAAATATCATCAATATCTGGTCTTTCCTCCCTGTCTAGTTTTATGTTTATGAAGTTTTCATTCATGACTTGGGCAATCTCTTCATTTTCAAAGGACTCATGTGCCATAACATGACACCAGTGACATGCGCTATAACCCACACTCAAAAAGATCGGTTTGTTTTCTTCTTTTGCTCTCACAAGTGCCTCATCTCCCCACGGATACCATTTTACCGGGTTGTAGGCATGTTGCAGAAGATACGGGCTTGTCTCTTTGATTAATTTATTTGCTTCCACAAATTTTACAGGTCTTCAAGGATATTTGTATTGATCTCTGTGTGTAATTTTTTTGCCTATTATGAATAGAAACAGTAATGTTTAGCATCTATAAGGTCAAGTTATTAATGAAAGAAAAATATGAGAATATTATTATACTGACTACCGCACTACTCCTAGTTCAGGCAGGTTTTGCTTTTGCACAGGAAAATAGCTCTTGTCCATCCCACTCTGTCTGCGTCCACCCAGGAGATCACCTCAAATATCAAATTCAGATGGGCGTTGTCAAAAGCTCGCAGACCTACATGTTCGGCGACATGATTGATGATGAAAATATCAAAGTATTAGAGCAGTCCAGCATAGACCAAAATGCGACTGAAAATAGTACCCTCATTCTAAACGTGAAGACAGGTTTTATCCACGGTGAACAAAAAAATAGCACAACAGTACCGTTTCTGTCCATATTACCAACACCAATAGCATATAACACGACTAGCACAGCCGTAACAACAGAATTAGAAGACTTCAAAGGTTTCAAAAGGACAGCATTGGTTACTACTCAAACAGACGCCAATGGTTCTTTTAATGTGCAATATGATAAACAAACAGGAGTTCTTCTCAATGAGCACTTTGTGGGCATAGCTACTATTCTTGGCAAACCCGTAATGGTTGAATCATCGAATAATCTTGTAGAGACAAACATTATAAATTCAGACTTCACAGAAGCAGAATCTTCCACAAGTGATATATCAATACCAAATTGGATAAAAAATAATGCCAAGTGGTGGTCTGAAGGAAGTATTGACGATTCAGAGTTTGTAAAAGGTATTCAGTATCTTATATCGAGCGGCGTAATGCAAGTTCCTCATGACTCTTTTCCATCAGGAACATCACAACAGATACCAAGTTGGATAAAAAGTAATGCAGGATGGTGGTCTGAAGGAAAAATTTCCGATCAGGATTTTTTGGCAGGAATCCAATATCTGATAAATGCAGGAATAGTCAAAGTTTAGCTCCGGACAACAAGTCACTTATTCAAATGTTAAATAAGAGTAGAAATTTCTTGAGGTATGAATTGTAAGAGATGCCACCATGTTAATGATGCTCACGAATCCTCCGCTCAGAGTGTCTCCATAGTAAAGGCTGGCAAATGCCTCATACCGAATTGTACTTGCAAGCAATTCATAGATCCAATAGAAGAGATAGATGACGATTTGATTTGAATCCTATTTGCCAGAATTTGAAGCATTAATTTCAATTTTTTCGCTAAGCGACACTGTTTTTGAAGTTCCGTTATTCACGTTCGCATTAACTGCCAACTGATCTGAGTTGATGCCAGTTGCTGAGGTTGTAGTTCCTGCTGTTTGGTTTACTCCCACGATCTTCAGATTATCGCCATAAGAAGAGCTAAAAATAATTACGCTGACATCTTTGTCTTTGTTTTGCTCTTCCTGATCTTGCTTGTATTTGGTAGCATTAACGAGCGAATCGTCATGCTTACCCATAGTTAATTTTGACCCAACTGGCAATGCGTGATTAAAAAGAATGACATTATAGCCTCCTATTGGAGTCAAGGCAGTCACTTCTGCTTGAGCCATTACGTCTACATTCTGATCGGGGGCGTTTCCAAAGATCAAGATTTGCGACGCTTCTGCATTTTGCATGTACTTGTCTTGAAGTTTCTTTGCGTCATCAATAGAACTAGCATAATCAAGTAGTTTTAATTTTGCGCCTACAGGTTGTGTGTAATCAAAAGAGACAATGTCATAGCCCTGCTTTGGAGTCATAGCATCTACTTCTTGTGCAGCCATAATATTACTTGCAAAATGATAGTTGTCTCCTATTGCCCACACTAGCAGACCAATTAGCACAAGAGAAACGGAAATTACGATCATCGAATAACCAACTTTTCTATAGTTGTGTGGATCTTTGCCTTTTACTACGGGCATTGAGCTATCCTTGGATTCATTTGCAGCCGACATTTGCTGTCCAACAATTGGTGGCGGAATTTAATCTTTTATTAGTAAACTTGTGCTAGCCCCCTTCATGATCTTCAAAGGTATGAACACTAATTCATTGAATTCTATTTATTTTTGTCGTGTCCAAGTTTGAAGAATTGAAGGGTAAGTAAGTCTATTGCTTTTTTTAGATGCTCAAATTCGTCTACGAAATGTTTTTGGTTCTCAACAAGTATTTTCATAACGCCTATTACCGACTTTTGTGCCCTATCTGTTGACGAAGCTTCAAGGGCGTTTAGCCTAGACAGTAGAATATCCAACTCTTTTTTAACATCTTTGCCATGTGGTTTACTCTTTTCCACAAATAATTTCTTTTGACATCCTATATGAACATAAAGTTAAAGCAGACACTTACCAAGCAGATTCATGATAGAAGAGAAACTTGCTTCATTAAATATTTCCCTTCCAAGTCCACCCAAGTCAGCTGGTTCTTACATACCTGTTGTTAAAGCTGGCAGCCTTCTATTTGTATCAGGACAGATTCCCATAAAAGATGGCAAGATACAGTTTGAGGGCAAGGTTCCAACCAATATTTCAGTAGAGGAGGCGCAAAAGGCTGCCAAGCTGTGTGCCATAAATGCACTTGCACAACTAAAGGCCGAGCTTGGCACACTTGATAGAATCTTGAAAATTGTAAGAGTTTCCGGATTTGTCAACAGCTCACAGGAGTTTACCGAGCAACCCAAGGTGATCAACGCTGCCTCAGATTTTCTCTTTGAGATCTTCGGAGAGAAAGGTCGGCATTCCAGAATAGCTGTTGGAGTTGCAAGCCTGCCGCTAAACTCCGCAGTCGAGATAGATTTGATAGCAGAAGTTATTTGAGTCTAGAATTGAACTTTTTTAGAAACATGGCAATTTTTTCTCTTGGAATGACTGCTCCGCATGCCTTATCATGACCACCTCCGGAACCGCCAAGTTCTGTAGCTAGTTGGTTAACGAGTTTACCAAGATGCAGTTTACATGTTCTTGAACCGCGTATTGAGACTGCGTAAATTCCTTGTTCTTCTCTTAGCTTGTATGAAACGCCAACATCTTTGCCAGACAATCCTAGTACAAAATTTACAACCATGCTTGCTCCAGAATCTGTAACTTCCATATATGCAAGATTCTTCATTTTTTTCATGTTATCTTTTACCTTCTGAATAACAGCAGAAATTTTTTCTGCCTGAATACGAGCAAATTCAAATGTGTTTGGGATTTCATGTGGGTACTTTGCTTCACTTAATTCTTCTACCAGATACATGAGATAGTCACAATCTTTCTGATGGCTTACTATTGTAAATGTCAAAACAGTAGCCTCAAGGAGAACGAATTGTTTGTCAAATCTTTGAAGAAGTTTTGAGCCCATGGGTCTGTCTTCCATGTAATCTGTAACTGCAGAGCATGCAGCTATAAACGAACTGTGGTCATTTAATTTAGATTTAAACGCGCCGTATACCTGAACGGTCGTACATTCATTGATAGTGTGAATCAGCTTGACTTTAAGAGACTGAATTTTTTTCTTTATTTCATCTTCAATATCATGGTGATCAATGTAAGTTACCGAAACGCGGTTCTTTCTGAGACGTTCTAAGAGTTCTACAAATTGATCCTGGTTTGTCTTGCTAAGACCAAGATCGCATATGAATAATGTCTTCAAAGAGCCATCATTGCGCAGTTGTTCTAATTCGTTCATAAGTCCTGGATAATCCACCAACCTGGTTTCTCCACCGAAGGCTTGCCTTATCAGTGACGCAGCTCCTATTCCATCAGCGTCTTCCTTGTGAGAAACGCAGACAACCTTAGTTTTTGCCATAGAATTAACAAGGCAGGACGACCCTCATTTAAACTAAAAAACAGGTTTTACTTTCTTTAAGCTCATGTATGTCCTGAATTCTGCAACAAAGTTTTGGTGTCCTTTCACGTCTTGCAAAACTACACAGTACATATCATAGAAAGAGATGCCTAGCAGCCTTGATTCTCTGTCTAGTTGCGCAATTTCTTCCAAGATTTTTGGATCCTTGGTTTCTGCCACAAAACTGTCAACAAGTCTTATGAAGTCCTCTTCCCATTGGGTCATTTCTAAGCATTCATGACAAGTTTTGCTATATGGGGTAGAGTTGCCAGATTAGACAAAGTGCTTAATTTTTTACTTGCTCAATCCGTAGTAATAATTTAATACACATTTTTCGCAATAATAATAGTGCAAACAAAGAATATCGGCCTTCGTAATATAGAAGTAGCTGATACCAAGATTTCTGCAATAGACGGAATAAATGGAAAGCTCATTTACAGAGGCTATGATATATTAGACCTTGTAAAAAAATCAACTTTTGAAGAAACTGCATGTTTACTTCTCAATGATGACTTGCCCAGTAAGAATGTCCTCTCTGAGTTTTCAAGTAGACTGGTTGAAGCTAGAGAAATTCCTGAGGGACTAGAAAAGAGCCTACAAAATATCCCAAAAAAAGCCAATCCAATGGATGTACTTCAATCTCGGGTAGCAGAGCTAGGCATGTATGATAAAGAACAAGTAGATGACAAGGAAATCAATTATAACAGAGCAATCAATCTTGTCTCAAAGATTCCCATAATAGTTGCGTGTTGGGAAAGAATTAGAAGCGGCAAAGACCTCATTGAGCCTTCAAAGAAGCTGAATCATGCTGGAAATTTTTTCTACATGCTAACTGGTAAGGAGCCTGACACTGAATTTACTAGAATTTTTGATATCTGTTTAATTTTACATGCAGAGCACAGCTTTAATGCATCTACCTTTGCTGCAAGGGAGGTAGCATCTACCCGTGCTCACATGTATGCTGCCATAAGTGCCGCAGTGGGAGCTCTAAGTGGAGAATTACACGGAGGTGCAAATTACCAAGTAATGAAAATGCTTTTGGAGATAAGCAAAGAAGACAAAGTAGAAAAATGGATCAAAGAAAAAATATCAAAAGGACAAAAGATAATGGGGATGGGTCATGCAGTATACAAAACATTTGATCCACGAGCCGAAGTGTTAAGAGAGTTGTCAAAAAGATTGTCAGAGAAAACTGGACAGCCCTGGTACAAGATTACAAAAAAAGTGGAGGACGTCACAGCAGAGGAGATGAAAAAGGTAAAGGGTTCAGACATATTTCCTAATGTAGACCTTTACAGCGCTTCGACGTACTATATGCTTGGAATACCCATGGACCTTAATACACCAATATTTGCAGTATCAAGAGTTGCTGGTTGGACTGCCCACATAATAGAAGAAAAATTTGCCGAGGCAGCTCCAAAGCCAATGCTTTACAGACCAAAGGCAGTTTATGTGGGCAAATACTGTGGACCTTTTGGTTGTGAGTATGTACCTATTGATAAAAGAGAGCCGGAAATTCACGAGTAAACATTTAATCGATTAGGCCTTTTTCTTTGATAAATTAATTTCTGTTAGCTAGCCAATCTTTTGCTTTTGTATCCACATCATATCTATGAAGAACATCAAAGACCATTTCATAGAAAGTAATTCCGCGTTTTTGTGCCTCGCCATCTAGCCATTTTAGTCCCTCAGCAAGTTCTGGATCGTATTCGGAAAATTCTACCAGCTCATCTACCATGTTTGTAAAGAAGGAATTGGCTTCCAGCACGATAGCAAGTTTTTGTTTTTATTATTCAGTTATAGATTTAAAATAAATAGACAATCAACACCTTTTTGATTGACATATGGATCAGACATACTATTTTGATCGAAATGAGAGAACGATCTCCGGGTTATTGAAAAACAATGAAAAGATGAACATCATTCATAGAAACGAGAACTTATTTCATAAGGCAGTTTGATAAAACGGAAAAGCTTGGACGTTAGCTAACCCATTGATCGAACAGCAAAAAGAATCGCGCAAGAATGTGGTTATCTTCGTAGAATCAATCCTATATCCATCAGGTTTGCATGTGTTGGTCCTGTGAAAATTAATCCTCCATATTTTTTGAAAAAATGATATGAGTCATTATTCCTAAGAAATCTGTTCATTTTCTGTGTAGGTATATCAGATTCGGCTATTGCTCCTGCAGCATCTGTATTGCCATCTATTCCATCAGTACCCACAGAAACTATAACGTCTTTCTTGTTCTGTTTTTTCAAATTCTCTAGCATGTGCAAAACTAATTCTTGGTTTCTCCCACCTTTTCCTTTTCCCCTTATGATTACAGTTGTCTCACCACCAAAAATAACGCAACTATTCTTGCGCCTAGACAACATTTTTGTAATTTTTACAGAAGTCTTGTTGACATTGCCTGAAATACATAGCGCGACTCTTGTAGAAAAGCCAAGATGCCTTGCGTGCAGTGCCATTGCATCAAGACAGTTTTTGTTACTTGATATAACATAATTTCGTATCCTACTGACTTTTGGGGTTTCAGAAATTACTCCTTTAACTCCAAGTTCGATTCTTTGCATCGCGCTCTTTGGAATAGTTTTTTCCAATCTGTAGCGCATAAGGATTCTTTTTGCATCCCAAAAGGTGGTAGAATCAAAATAAGTGATTCCTGACGCAATTGCCGATAAATCATCACCTGGCACATCTGACATAACTAATGATATAGCATCACTTGTGAGCTGATCTAATAGTTTACCGCCCTTTACTTTAGATAGATGTTTTCTTACACAATTAATTTCTCGTATATTCGCTCCACTTTTGAGCAAGATATCAGTTGCAAGTTGCTTGTCTCTAAGAGATATTCCATCAGGTAGTGTTACAAGAGACGATGCACCACCCGATATTAAAAAGATGACAAAATCTGTCGGTTTTAGATTCGCTAGGAATTCAATTATGGTCTTGGCAGCCTGTACACTTGTTGCATCAGGAATTGGATGACTTGCCCTTAGTGTTTTGAATTTTTTTGATAAGTGTATAGAAGAATACTGGTTTGGAGCTACGATAATTCCTCCATCAACACGAGTCAAGGAATTTAACGTTCTAGTCATAGAATCGGCTGCCTTTCCAATCGCGATAATAAAAACACGATGATACTTTTTTATGCTGATCTTTTTCCCGCCAATCAAAATATGGTCTTTGTGTACAATTTTTCGGAGTACCCTATCAGGCATAGCGGCCTGCAAACCAGATTCAATTATAGACAAGGCATGTTTTTTTTGTGAACTAGTTGCAAGCCTTTTGAAATTTTTAATTATCATTGTTCATCGTTGTACAATAGGTAGAACGCTGCCAAATTTTGAATCTTTTTGTTTTGCATTGAAGCTAGTACCAAAGGGTCCAATTTAAGAGACTTAACTTTGTTTCACTTTTTTTATATATCGCCCAATCTAACCCATCATATGATAAATTCAAATCATCTAGCTAAGAGTAAACTATCAATGTATTTTGGACTTTTTATTCTCACTATTTTGGTAATTCCAGCTTACGCAGACGAAACTGTAAAACCTACAGATAAAGGAACTATCGATGTAGGATTCTCAACTGATCCGGCAAAACCAAATCCTGGTGACCAGACACAACTAAAGATAAGCTTCATCAATAAACAAACGAACGCAGTCCAACAGCACATTGACTACAAAGTATCTGTAAAGCAAGATGGAAATCAGGTATTTGGCATACCTATAACTCATACAGGTGAAGGGTCAGTTAGCATTCCAATTCAGTTCCAGACAGCAGGAACTTATCAAGTAATAGTGGAAGTCGACGGCATTCTATTCCAGCCAAATCCACCGGAGACTGCTTCATTCACAGTAAATGTAACAAGCGTAAGTCCTAACCCGACACCCGGCAATAAAAGCGGCTGCCTCATTGCTACTGCTGCCTTTGGTAGCGAACTTACACCTCAAGTCCAATTCTTACGAAACTTTAGGGACGATCACATACTTGCTACCGACTCAGGCTCAAGTTTTATGACCATATTCAATGCATGGTACTATTCATTTAGTCCGTATGTTGCAGATTATGAAAGACAGCAACCTTGGTTGCAAGAGACAGTCAAGGCATTAATATATCCACTTTTAGGCATTCTTACACTTTCTGAGAAAGGATTTTCGTTAATCCCGGGAGATTATGGCGCTTTAGCTGCTGGAACAATTGCAAGTTCAATGATAGGTGCAGTATACTTTTGGCCCTTTGCACTATCTGTAAAGCAGGTTCGTACTACAAGATTCAATTACAAAATAGCCGTTTACGTTATCACATCTATATTTGCGGCTACGTTAGGCGCAATACTTACTGGGAATGAATATGGTTTGATGGTAACTACTTCTTTATTTGTTCTGACCATGCTTTCAGTTTCTGCAATACTTGGGGCAAAACTAATTACAAAATCTATGAATAGGCTCAGTCATTGACATGCAATAGTATAATAATAATTGTAAATGTTATTTTTCTATGCATACGGTAAGAATTCCAAAGATAATCAATTTCGGCAAAAACGCCTTATCTGAAACGCAATTTCCAAAAAATGCTCTAGTGGTAACAACAGCACCTCCAGAGGTTTCATCAAAATGGCTTGCCAAGATGAAGATCACGGATTACATGCTATATGACAAGGTAGAGCCTGAGCCATCAATTGAGACTGTTAACAAGGTAATGTCAGAATACAAGTCAAAGAATCCATCTGCCATAATCGGTTTAGGTGGTGGAAGCTCTTTAGATGTAGCAAAATACTCTGGTGCAGAATTGAAGATCCCAAAGATACTGATTCCCACAACCTTTGGCACTGGCGCAGAGATGACAACATACTGTGTACTAAAATTCGAAGGCAAAAAGAAACTGTTACAGGATGAAAGATTCCTTGCAGATGTGGCTGTAGTAGATTCATACTTTATGGAGGGAACACCAGAAGCAATAGTAAAAAACTCAGTCTGTGATGCGTGTGCGCAGGCAACGGAAGGATACGATAGTAAAAAAGGAAACGACCTTACTCGGATGATGTGCAAATCTGCCTTTGAGGTCCTATACGACGCAATAGTGAATAACAAACCAGAGAATTATCCCTTTGGTTCAATGTTATCTGGAATAGGATTTGGAAATGCGTCAACAACTTTAGGGCATGCGCTATCATATGTATTCTCAAACGAGGGAGTACCACACGGTTATTCACTTTCCTCATGCACCACAGTAGCACATAGGTTCAACAAATCAATTTTCTATGAAAAGTTCAAAGAAGTAATGGAAAAACTGAAATTTGACCGACTTACACTCAAGGCTCCAATTGATCAAGCTGCTGATATCGTCATGACTGACCGTGGTCACTTGGACCCAAACCCTGTACCGGTAACCAAAGAAGATGTCATGCATCTCTTAAAAGACATAGTAGACGGTAGACTGTAAAACCCTCTTCAATTTTTCTAGTTTAGAAATGCTTTTTGAGAGTGATTTGCTAAAACGTTCTTTTCTAAATTTGACAGACTGGTGTTGACGATATGTGTAATGCATTCTAACTTGCTAGTACAGATAATGATCAATGTGCCATGATTTGCCAGCGATATATCTTGAAACAATCAAGGAAAAGAAAAGCCATAGCCACCGTGATTACCACAATGATTATCTTGGTATCATCAGTTGTACTAGGCTCTGGAGTTGTTATCTATGGTACAAGTCTTTTCCAGACAAATGCACAATCGGAGACAATTTCAACCCAAGGCCTCAAGTTGTGGGTAAATGCCACCGATGCTAAAGGAACTTCCTGGGGTGCAGTAGCAGTTAGAAACACTGGCGACAAGCTCGAAGCAGTTGATAATATCAGCATGAGAGGAGTTATTGTGCCGTATGCTAACTGGTACTACGCTAATACTACAAATTCACTTGCAAACATACAAGACCAATTTGTTTATGGTTCAAATGATGGCAAAGGAATGTTGAAAACCTATCGTGGGCCAGCAGGTAGTACTCCATCTACCGATACATGCACTCCTACAGCTGCAATTCAGATCGATACGGATGGAAATGTAGGAAAACCAATGATTTGTTTAGGCCCGTCAAATGGTCCAATCTCACTGAAACCAGGCGAGTCTGTAGTAATCTACTTCCATCTGCCAAATGGGGTTCTGTCCACAGTAGATTCTGGCTCAGCAACCACTGTAGCACTGTACGCCGGTAAGGTTGGCGCACCAATACCCGTGACAGTTGCAAACCCATAGAAAAAGACACTCAAAATCTTAGTATTCTCCAAACTTTTTGTAATGATGCGATAGTCTTTCCCCTAGTGGAATCAATTTTAACGGAAATTCTTAGATGCTATTGAAACTCTGTTTCTCGTCTTCTGTCGATAAACGCACTATTAGATGACAGTATCATGTTTTTTACTAAACTTAAATATCACTTTCAATTGACCAACATTCAACAGGATTTCGAGACATGATCAAATTTGGAATTCAACAAGGGCTAAATGTAGCACGGCTGGGATTGACAGAAGATCAAATCCTTACTGCATGCGTTCTAGCAGACAAAATGGGTTATGACTCTATTTGGTACATGGACCACAGCAATGTACCTCAGTGGAACCATGCAATAGTAAATGATCCTTGGGTTATGCTTGCTGCCATAGCTGCTGTTACAAGCAGAGTAGAATTAGGTACGTGTGTAACTGATGCTGTACGAAGACACCCGTCAAATATTGCATTAGCAACAGTTACTCTTGATAGGGTGTCACACGGAAGGGGCACACTAGGAATTGGGGCAGGTGAGGCCCAAAATATCAAGGAATTCAAAATTCAATGGGACAAACCTGTTGGCAGATTTGCTGAGCAACTTGAAGTAATCAAATTACTTTTTGAATCATCGCCTGAGCATCGTGTTAATTTCAAAGGTGAATTTTACGAACTTGCAGAAGCATGTCTGCAGGCAAAGAGTATCAGAAAGCCGCATCCTCCAATTTACATGGCAGCCGGAGCCCCCAGAACTTTGGCACTATGTGGCAAGTACGGCAATGGTTGGATTCCAATAGGCTATACACCAGAACTTTATGAAGAACACGCAAAAGCTATCAAAGCATCTATGAAGGAAAACGGCAGAGAGGATTCAAAATTCCAATATGCGGTTGATATAGATGTTTACTTTTCTGATGATTCAGAGCGGGCATGGGCAAAAATGAAAAATGCTGTCAAGGTTAGCTTATTCAAGCCCGAGGTTCTCAAAGTACATGGAATTGAAGACATTGCAGGTTTTGATTTCAAAAAATACTTTACAGAGTATTCAATGTCAAACCAAGAATGGATAGTAAAAATGAGAGAGGCTGCGCAAACAATTCCTGACAGTGTTGCTCGCTCTTCAATCGGCATTGGTACCCCAGATGATATCATTCCTGTCTTTGAGAGATTCATGAAGGCTGGTGTGAACCATTTTATAGTTAGATTCTGGGGTTCTGGATACTTTGGCTCTATAGATAAATTTGGTTCCACTATACTACCTTACTTTAAAGAACAGCACAACCCTAGGAAATAACCATTCTAGATATATCTGAAGATAGTCATTTTATCTGAGTTTGGCAGATCTGAGACAAGCGCAAAGTTGTACAATGGGTACAACTTTTTGTATTCTTTCATAAAGCTCAGTGCAACTTCGTACGTCTTGTATTCCGATCTTATCCCGTCGATAATTGATTCACAGCCAAAAACATCATAGACTTTGAGAAAGTAGCGCATTGGTCTTTTGTGTGGCTTTGCTCTAAGAAGCCACGAGATCGCAAATGCAAATACAGCCAACATAATGAAAGCTGCCCCTATTTCCTTAAGATGCATCCACATAATGGCTGGAATAGTATATCCAAATAGATGATATACAAAGCTGGAAAATGACGCTACCGAGGTTCCAATTAAGACAAATGCCTTCAAGTTAGCAAAACTTTCTTTTCCTATCATACCAAGTAATAATATGGTCCCCCATTTATCTATTAAAACCATACGCAGAAATAATAAGACGGAGAATCAAATAATATGCAGCTGCTAGGAAGACTTGAGATCAAGTCAAAAGACAAGATAATTGAGTTTTTAAACACACAGGAAACCGGTAGGATATGCAGTATTGACAAAGAAGGCCATCCTCAGATAATTCCGATGAATTTTGTTTATACAAATGATGCAATTTACATGCATTCACATATCAAAGGTGAGAAACTCGAAAATATCAAGAAAAACTCCAAAGTTGGCTTTGAGGTAGATCAAAGCTTGGAATTTCTTCCATCGTACTTTACACATCCAACAGATGCGTCGCAAGCAGACACTCTTTACATCAGTGTTGTAATCAAAGGCACAGGAAGTATCATCACAGATAGAATCGAAAAAACAATAGCACTTAATGCGTTGATGAAAAAATACCAACCAGAAGGCGGTTATGAACCTATAAGGCCTGAAATGGAAGTAGTTGATGAGGTTGCAATAATTAGGGTGGTCCCAATTACAATGCGGGGAAAATACAAGGTTGGGCAGCATCTTGACAAAAGATCGCGTGTTGAGCTTGCCAAAAAGATTCTTGAAAGAAACTCGGCTACTGCATTAAACACGCTTAGGATTATGGGAATAAGCCAAACCAATGATGGGTTGATAATCTCAGAGGAACCAAACTGGTAGTTATCTTAGAACTACCATTGCTTTAAATTTCGATCTTGATAATTTGTAATGTTTGCTAGAAAATCCTAGTTTTGAGTTAGTAGCAGAATTTGCCCCTACTGGAGACCAGCCACAAGCAATTGAGCTTCTAGTAAACGGGGTAAGAAAGAAGAAAATTCAGACCCTGCTTGGAGTAACAGGCAGTGGCAAGACATTTGCCGTGGCTAACGTAATTCAACGCACGGGAAAAAACGCACTTGTAATATCACACAATAAAACCCTTGCCGCCCAGCTTTATTCTGAACTAAAGCAATTTTTTCCAAAAAATAATGTCGGATATTTTGTTAGCTATTATGATTATTACCAGCCGGAAAGTTACATCCCACAGACTGACACCTATATAGAAAAAGACACCCAGATCAATGAAAAAATTGAAAAGATGCGACTAGAGGCAACTGCAATGCTTCTTTCAGGTGAGCCGACAATTATTGTTGCTACAGTTTCATGCATCTATTCACTTGGCTCACCGAGAGATTGGGAATCAATGTCAATTACTGTTGAAAAAGGAAAAGAATCTGGACGCTCTTCTCTCATAAAACAACTAGTCAATGCAAGATATGAGAGAGACGATACAGAGCTTGTCTCAGGAAGGTTTAGAATTAAAGGAGATACCATAGACATCATTCCTGCCTACTCTGATGATGTTGTAAGGATCTCAATGTTTGGAGATAGGGTGGAAAAAATATCTCTCTGTGATCCTGTTTCCCTTAAGGAGAAAAAAAATATTTCAAGGATCAGAATTTTTCCAGCAAAACACTATCTAGTTGCAAGCGATGTAAGAAAAACTGCAACAGAGTCGATAAGGTCGGAGCTCAAAGAGAGACTTGCTCAGCTAAAAGAGCTAGAAAAACAGAGACTTGAAATGAGAACAAATTATGATTTGGAAATGATAGAGGAGCTTGGATACTGCTCAGGAATTGAAAACTATTCAAGACATTTTGATGGAAGAAATCCAGGAGAGCCGGCATTTTGCTTGCTTGACTTTTTTGGAGATGATTTTTTACTCGTAATAGACGAATCTCATGTCACAATTCCACAGCTGCATGGCATGTACCATGGTGATCACACTAGAAAAAAGTCACTGATAGATTATGGGTTTAGGCTCCCAAGCGCGTTTGATAACAGGCCATTAAAATTTGAAGAATTTGAAAAATACATCAAAAACACCATTTTTGTTTCTGCAACCCCAAGCGATTATGAGAGAAGAAAAAGTTTTCAGATAGTAGAGCAGCTAATTCGTCCAACTGGCCTTGTTGACCCCCAAGTAGAAGTAAGAAAGACAGAAAACCAAATGGATGACCTAGTCTCTGAAATTAAAAAAAGAGTTGAAAAAGACCAGCGTGTCCTTGTTACCACCTTAACAAAGCGCATGGCAGAAGACTTGGCAGAGTATCTCTCAAAAAAGCAAGTAAAGGTAAGATATCTTCACTCTGAGATTGAAAATCTGCAAAGAACTGAGCTGATAAGGCAGCTACGTCTTGCCGAGTTTGATGTTCTAGTAGGAATAAACCTACTACGAGAAGGTCTTGACATACCCGAAGTCTCCCTTGTTGCCATCCTAGATGCAGACAAGGAAGGATTTTTGAGAAACAATACTAGTTTGATTCAGACCTTTGGCAGAGCCGCAAGAAACATTGATGGTAGCGTCATAATGTATGCAGATGCTCAGACACAGTCTATGAAGCTTGCAATGCTAGAGACCGAGCGCAGAAGAAACAAACAGATAGTATATAACAAAAAGATGGGCATCAAGCCAGCTACCATAGTAAAGGCAATTCCAGCTCAGACGGCAAAACTTGATGAGTTAAAACATATGTCTAGTCATGATTTGGTCAAGTATGCAATCGAGACAGAAGCAGCCATGAAAAGGTTTGCTGAAGAGCTTGACTTTGAGCGTGCAATTGAATATCGTGACAAGCTTGCAAAGATACAAAAAGAGTTAGGAAAATGAACGACAAGCTAATTATTCGAGGTGCAAGGGAGCACAACTTGAAAAACATCAATTTGGACATTCCAAAAAATAGACTGGTTACAATTACTGGTCTTTCTGGTTCTGGCAAGTCTACTCTGGCATTTGATACAATTTATGCAGAAGGGCAGCGAAGATACGTAGAATCGCTTTCTGCATATGCAAGACAGTTTTTAGAAATGATGGACAAGCCGGATTTGGATTCAATAGAAGGCTTGTCTCCAGCTATTTCAATTCAGCAAAAGACTACAAGCAAAAATCCAAGATCGACAGTTGGAACAATAACAGAAATCTATGATTATCTAAGACTTCTTTATGCAAGAATAGGGATCCCACACTGTACAAAATGTGGTCGAATAATATCAAACCAGTCAGCAGAATCAATCTGCGAATCAGTTCTCAAAGAGTCAGATGGAAAAAATATTTTAATTTTGGCACCACTTATCCAAAGAAAAAAAGGCACGTATGAGAAATTATTTGAGCAGGTAAAAAAATCTGGATATTCTAGAATAAGAGTAGACAACGAAATAGTAGAGCTAAACGGCGAGATTCCCACACTTGACAAGCAAAAGTGGCACAACATCGAGATAGTAGTTGACAGGATAAAGGCGTCAAAAGAAGAAAAAAGCCGACTCTTTGAATCTGTCCAAAATGCGCTAAAGGCAGGCAAGGGTTCGGTATTAATTTCTGGTTCAGACGAGCAAATATTTTCTCAAAATAATGCATGTTCCTACTGTGGAATAACAATAGGTGAGCTTGAACCGCGAACGTTTTCGTTCAACTCGCCTTTTGGGGCCTGCAAGACGTGCCACGGCCTTGGAGTCAAGATGGAGTTTGATTCAGATTTGCTCATCCCAGACAAGACAAAATCGATCCTTGATGGTGCCATAGTACCATGGTCGGGGAGATTTTCCTCGTTTAGAAGGCAGACACTTAGAGATGTAGGCAAAAAGTTTGGTTTTGATTTATTGACTCCAATAAACAAGATGAGTCCAAAACAGCTTCAAGTCATTTTGTATGGTACAGATGAAGTGCTACGGTTCTCATATGAGTCTCAAACGACTGATTCTAGATGGCAGTACACCAATACCTTTAGCGGAGTCATACCAAGCTTACACAAAAATTTCGTAGAGACTGATTCAGAGTCAAAAAGGGAAGAGCTTAGAAAATTCATGCGTGAAACCCCGTGTAACTCTTGCAGGGGCAGAAGGCTAAAAGACGAAGCGCTTGCCGTAATGATAAATGAAAAGCCGATAATGGACGTGTGCGACTTGTCCATTGATGCGTGTTATGACTTTTTCCAAACTCTCAAGCTTTCTGATACTGAAAAATACATAGCCAAATCTGTACTAAAAGAAATAATTTCAAGACTGGAATTTTTGAAAAATGTCGGGCTAAACTATCTGACA
>VBPL01000055.1 GCA_005877205.1 Nitrososphaerota archaeon | reverse complement strand
CTGTCTTATAGATCTTGCGTTGAAGCCAAGAAATCTCACGTTAATTTAGAATCGTATTTTTTACGCAGTCAAAGGTTTTTTCTTTTTTTCTTCAAGTTTTTTAATATATTCTCTTAGCCGCCTTACCGTTTCTTCGTTATTAGCCTCATGTCTTTTTTTATCCTGAGAATAATGCAAGATAATCTTTGTTGACGAGGATACTTAAAATAACGATCTGCCACTTTTGGAAATAACTGGAAATTTGTTTGTATATGGAAAATTCTTCTAGAATAATTTTTCAAACTAAATAAATAATACAATTTTACAGATCGATGATACTGCATGACAAACTCGATGATAATTGACGCTTCTAGAGCAAAAGAAATTGCTGCTAGGTTTTTAGAACAATATCATTCTATTCTTAGCATCAAAGAGCCGATATTAGAAAATGGTATCTGGAAAGTAGAGATACAGGTATCATCACTTGGTGGACACGTTAAAACCGTGTCGATAAACGCAAAGACTGGCACAATATTTGAATATTTTTAACTTTGGGAATACTTAAAACAGATTCCTAAAATAAAACTGTGATGGGCTCTCTTGCAGAACAGCACAAAAAGGCTGTAATATCCTGCATAGAACTAGTCCTAATGAGAAGAAGCAATACTCTTTATAATTTAGTAGTGGCAAAACTTGGTTCTCATTATAATTGTACAATCATGGATTGCTACGAACATCCAGAATATTTACGAACTATACTCAAAGACGTGTATAAAGACGATTACCATTCCATTATAGATGAGATCAGACTTCACCTGGATGAACTAGTCAATGTACAAGAGATTGCTAGTTTTCTTAAAATTATGCAAAGTTAACGAAAATCATTCCCAGTAGCTAATTTTAGATTCTATTATCTTATAGGGTGGAAAAAATTTGTACCCAGCACACAAAGCCGATGTGCGCTGATTTTAGGTAGAAACATGCACTTTGCTGGGTACATCACTACTGGATTCAAGGTATCCAAAATAACATCTAGTACGTATTTTTTATAACATACCAACTGACCAAGTGGATCAAATTTTTGTGCTTGAGATCAGTAATTATTAGAAAATTTAGCGATCTTTTTTGTCCAAGAAACTAGTTCTCTTATTTTTAGATAATCAGACTGGAAAAACAATAGGGACAAGCTCTGGTAATGCCTTTGCAGCAGAAGATCGAATGGATAAATCCATACTTGGAGTCATCGGTGTTTCCTCTGGATTTACTTCTATTATACTTGCTCCGTTTTGCTTGGCATATACTGGTAAGAGGTTTGCAGGAGAGACTACAAGCGAGGTTCCAACAACGATCATGGTATCACAAGAACTTGCTTGTGATATAGCATCTTGCCACACATCTTGAGGAAGAGGTTCGCCAAACCAGACTACATCTGGGCGTAAAATATTTCCGCATTTGCATAAAGGGGGAAGCTTTGAGAAGCTTGATGTTATGTTACCCTTGAAGCTGCATACTGTACATTTTACTGTGATAATACTTCCATGAAGCTCGTAAACTGATTTACTTCCAGCTCTTTGGTGCAACCTATCTATGTTTTGAGTCAAGACGTGGACCTGTCTGTGTTTTTCAAGCTCTGCAATTGCTAGATGGCCTGGATTTGGCTTTGCGGAAAGAATATTCTGCCTTCTTTCTTCGTACCATTCCCAGACAAGCTTTGGGTCTTCATAAAAGGCATCTATTGTTGCAAGCTTCATTGCATCATATTTTCGCCAAAGACCATCTTTTCCTCTAAACGTGGGAATCCCGCTTTCTTGTGAAATTCCTGCACCTGTAACAAACACTATCTTTTCTGATTTTTTCAGCTTGTCAGCAATAGATTCGAACATATCACTTGATAAAATAATGTTTAGAAAGGTTCCTAATATACAAATCAAAAATTAAACACTGTTTTCGTGGAGAAACTTCACTAGTGATTCTTTTTTCATTGAATCCCGATATTAACTGCTAAAGAGTTTATTGACAAGGAGTAAAAATGCAAAGCCCCCCCTCCACGCAGGGAATACGTGCATGACTAGCGTTATGATGTCGTTATGATTTGTTGGAGAAGATTTAAGATCATAATGAAAGTTAGTACGTATCATGCGGTCAAGTATTCTTGTCATGTTCTTAATTTCTATAACAATGATTTCTGTAAATGCAGACAATCAAACATCTAATAGGCAAAATGATGAAAAACAATTAGTCACGTATACAGGGATTTTAGCAATAGGAACTATCTCAATCGGAATTGCCACTATTATCACCTTGATCAGAACCAATAGTACGCATAAAAAAAGACTCTGGGCGATGAAGAACATAGGCATGCTAGAAGCGTGACATACGGAGTAAAAAGACGATACGAGCAAACGAAAATGATAACAGTTTTTGGAGTCAGGGAATATCGTAATGAAGTTGCCCTAACAGCATCTCATTTTAACCAGATAGGCATGCTAATACAAAAAGAAATTATTCCTAAAGAAGAATTTTTGGATCTACATGCTGATACTACCATCCTATGTTGGAAATCATTAAAAGAATACATTGAGAATCAGCAAGAAAAAAGGAAAAGTAAATTTTACATGAATCAATTTGTATGGCTCGCAGAACAAGCGGAAATATACTGGAAGAAAAATCGTCCAGATGATCCACTTCCAGACATTTTTTATGACAAATGACACTGAAGAACAAACGAAATCACTACATTTCGTAATGACTAGATAATGACATAGTTATGATTTGTTGGAAAATCTTTAAGATCAATACGAACGTTATTACAATTCTAAATTATGGACACTCGTTGTTGACAGGATTGCCCAAGATGTTGATGATTCCGCCCCTATTGTCAATGGTACCAAAAGTATTGTTGATAGTACCTGAGTTCATGTTATCTATTTGGTTGTTGCGGTTATCTATAAGGGCATGATTATTGATGATGGCAAAATTAGCAAGTCCTCCTTGATTTATGAAAGTTCCTTGACCACTGTTGTTTAGTGTGGCACCTTCACTATTGGTAAAGAAGACAAGGAGAGACATAGAACCTCTGTTATTTATTATGCCAAGGTTTTCTACCGGCGCCGCTGCATCAAAGTGCCCGTTATTATTTAGTGTGCCAGTATTGCCAAAGCCTTCTGTGCCTGCAGCGATGTCAATGTGGCCACTCCAGTTATTGTTTAAAGTTCCATCATTTTCAAGCCCAGCTTCATTTGTAACGGTTATGATTCCCCGGTTGTTTATAGTACCCCTGTTCACCTCACCAGTCACACCGCTAGCAGTTATGGTTCCTGGTAGATTGTTGTTAATTGTTCCAGATGCAGCATTAAAGAGTGCTCCATTATCGATAGAGATATTACCTTTGTTATTTATCGTACCAGAATTTTCCATGCGACAGTTCTCGTATGCCATACTGCCTTGATTATTTACTTCACCACCTGCACGGTTTGTAAGCGCCACAAATCCTTGACGTGCGCCAGTAGCTGTTATGTGGCCTCCAGATAATATGTTGATGGTACCAGAGTTATCCAATGCATCTCCAGGTCCAATACTAAGTGTTACACCACTTAGGATGTCAAGTGAATCACCTGCGTTTATGATAAGATTATGGACACTACATGTTGACGTTGGATTATCCCAACTTCCACCTAATGATATACATGCCCCACTACCGTCTAAACTTGTAGTGGTTGCTGCTGCATCATGAGTTGACAAAAGTAGAACGGAAACTATTCCAGCAAACAATATTCCAATATAAAACTTGTCCAATGCCACCAACCCAGCACTCGTAAGTTTTCTTTCTATAAAAGAATGATCTTTCATACTTGACAAAAGGCTTCGTGTTATGATGGATGCACTAAAATTCCTTAAGAATTGTTACCTAGAATTTCTACAAAAGCTTTATAAAAAATAACATAGACTCAATGATGCGGTTATGGTGTAGGTAATTGCACGTTGGGCATCCAGTCCAAAAGCAGCGGTGAAAATCCGACTTGGCCGCACCAAATAATCTAAATTTTTAGATCTTAAGGAACCTATTTCGTAATCTGATATAGGACTACGCGACAATACGTAGATTTTTGGAGAATCTTTAAGATCAATATGCAAGTTATGATGATATAATGAAAAATTCCAAGGAACACAAGGGCGTATACACGAAAAAAGGAAAAATCAACTATAACGTCTTGGTTTACGTTAATTAATCACTTGATATCAATCTCTAGAAGATCCTTTGCTGGTATGACAGAATCGTGAACCGTTTTTGCTTCTTTGACCAGCTCTTCGGCGTTGTCATATCTTGCAGAAAAATGTGTCAGAATCAGGTTTGAAACGCCTGCTCTTTTGGCAAGCTCTGCCCCTTCTTTTGCAGTAGAGTGACCAGTTTCTATTGCTTTATCCTTCAGTGTATCAGAATATGTTGAATCAAAAGTGATATAATCACAGTTTTTGAAGAATTCCTCAAGTTTCCTTGTTGGTCTAGTGTCCCCTGATATGCCAATCTTTTTTCCTTTTCTTTTCTCACCCAGGACATCAGAGGGTTTGATTAGCTTGTCTCCTACTTTGACTTCTTTTCCGCTTTGAAGCTCATGCCAGAGCTTGCCTTCTGGAACTCCTAATTGTTTTGCCTTTTCAGGATAGAACTTGCCTGGCCTGTCTTTTTCGGTAAATAGGTATGAATAGGCTGGAATGGAGTGCTCTGCCTCGCAGACATGTATAGTATATCCAGGATCGTCCAATGCCAATCCCTCTTTGATTCTAATTATTCTCACAGGAAAAGTAAGACCAAAGTTTAGTATTTTCAGATTTGCTGCAATAAACTCGTCAATACCTTTTGGACCAAAGATATCTACTGATTCAGTTCTGTTCTGGAGCGACATTGTCTGCAAAAGACCCAAAATTCCAACACAATGGTCTCCATGCAAATGAGTGACAAAGATCCTCATCTTCTTGTTCCAGCCAATCTTTGATTTTTGAAACGCAAGCTGGGCACCTTCGCCTGCATCAAACATGAGTATCTCCTTCTCTAGAACGAGGCATATGCATGTCATGCCACGTTCTATTGTTGGCTGTGCAGCCGATGTGCCAAGAAACACCAGTTTCATCTTACTGAAATCACCCTAGTGAGGCTCTTATGCCTATAGATCTCGTATTTTTTTGCTCCGCTCAAATCTTCGATATCAAGTCCTTTCTTGTATACCATTACTAGCTTCTTTTTCTTTGGAATTATAGAGAGAAAATCTTTGATTAGCTTTTTTGGTGAAGTCGATGATTTTGATGCCGTTCCATAGGGGAGATCAGTCACTATGGCATCTATTTTGTCGCTAATTCTTTCTATATGATGATATGTAGAATTTATCACCCTTGATGTGTAACCATTTTCTGCCAGATTTCTTTTTGTGATATCACACATTTTTCCATCAAAGTCAATTCCAATGGTATCTATTCCCATTGATTCTGCTTCAAGTAATATAGTACCCGTACCACAGAAAGGGTCGCATAGAGTTTTTCCTTCTTTTAATCCCGATAAATTAACCATGCATCTACTAAGCCTCCAGTCAAGTTCGTGTGGACGTTTGATTACCTTTTTTGGCCTTTTTAGTCCTACATTTATTTCTGAATATCCCAGGTACTGTTTTGTATCTGTAATGATAAGATAGACAGTAAGATGGGGATCTGAGAGAGATACTTTGGAATTCCATTTCCGCTTGAGAATTGTTCCTATTTCTCTTTCCAAGGAGGACAAATCCACTTTTTTCGATGAGAGATTAATTGTTCTGCAAGCAAATGAATCAGGCTTTGAAATCGGTAGGTAAATCTCAGAAGGTTCAGAAAACGTGCCAACAATATTTCCAGAAAGTCTAACAAACGTAGCTCTTTGGAATATCTTATTCCATGGTATTACAGACCTTCCTATTACAAGTCTTGATTCTGAATTAAAGATAGCTTTTGGATCATAGCTTTTCGATATCGCTATAACTTCGTCTCGTGCAAGCTCTTCATGTTGTCTAGATAACACAAAAAAGCTGTATGGCATTCACACTATTGCCTTTGCAATTATAGGTGATATATCCACGATACTAGTCTTTCCAGGTATTGTATTTGTGCTGACAATCTTTGTAACTCCTGCTTGCTTGATTTTTTTCTCAGCGTCTCCTATCAGAAGAGCATGAGTGCAAGTTGCGTATATTTTTCCGCATTTATGTTTCCTCAAATATTGTGTTGCTTTCATTATGCTACCGCCAGTACTTATCATATCATCTACTAAAATCAGGTCTCTCCCTCTTACTTGTTGATGATCTCCTTGTTTTACTACCACCTTTCCTGTTTTTCTGTCTCTGTGTTTCTCTAACGCAATAAAGTCTACTGATAACAAACGTGCAAAGTTTCTTGCTCTTGCGATTCCCCCCATATCAGGCGAGACCACGAGTGGGTTTTTTAGCTTTAATCTCTTGAAATATTTTACGAGTTCTTGCACTACAGTTATGTTCTTTGCAGGAATCTGAAATAGCTTGAGAGCTATCATACTGTGTATGTCAACTACAATTATTTTCGTTGCACCAGCGGCTTTGAACAACTTTGCTACAAGGGATATTGTGACTATTTCACCTGGTAGAAACTGCCTGTCTTGCCTTGCGTATCCTAGATATGGCACCACAGCACAGATATCAGACGAGTACCTTCTCGCTTCTGAAATTATAGCCAAAGCACGAACTAGATTCGAGTCAACAGGAGGATAGATTGACTGTACCACTATGATTCTCCCCCTTGGTTTGTCTTTGAGTGTGATCTTACTTTCACCATCTGGAAAGACTCGCAATTCAGTTCCAATGTATTTTGAGTTTAATTTTGATGATATCTTTCTTCCAAGCTGTTCCGAAGATGGACCTCCAATAACGGTATAGCTAACCATCAGACTCATCGAGTCATGAGTCATTCTTAAGTTTTGAGGGCATCAGAGTCGGATTATGTAATTGAAATGGAATCCTGTTAATCTTTAGATGTCTAAAATAAGAATTAAGATTCTAATAATCCTAATTTAGCTCGAAGATTACCTTTTAACTAAAAAATGTTCTGATTTGAGACACTGTTCAAAGTTCGGGAGATTTGGACTCCCTGTTCAATTAGGGTGATGTAGTGTTAAGTTAGGGTGATTTACTGGTCGATCCGTTTCTTATTGGGAAATTTGGCAGAATCATCTATTGCTAACTCTTCAGCATCATCTTTATCGAAGATTACTACATTACCAACTATACGAATTTCAGCATCATGGTTATTGAATTTAAAATACCGTCTAAGACCGCCTATATCTACTAAATCTAATTCAGCATCTTTACCACTAGGACGCCAACCATCATAAATTTGAGATTCTGTTGGCATATCTTCCTCAAAGTCAATACCTTGCACAATTTTACTCCAATGTCCATTAGGATTCAATACACATTCTACAAACGCTATGTAAGTTCTTGACATGATGAGTTTCTAGTTGAATTATTGACTACCGAATACGTTGAGGGTATTTTCGAATGTATCTATCCTTTTCCAGATCCGTGTCCTTTGGAGGATGAATCTAGGATCGTGTAGTTTCCTGTATTCCACTTCCAATGCTTTTTTCAGTTCTTCATAAACTGTCATTAAATTCAAAGATGATTTCTGACTATTTCAATCAGTCGGTTTACATTCAGACTAAGTTTTGGGGTTTACAGATACTTTCTTCGATTTATTTTTCGTTTTAGTGTCTTATTGACTTGTTTTGATAAAACATTCAATGCTGTTCCAGTGAATTTCCCTTCATTAAGAAACAGATCTAATGCTACACCTATACCGCCTGCAACCAAAAACGCATCTCTATGAGTTGGGTTTTGTGGTGGTATGATTTGTCTGTGTATGCAAGTATCTGGTGGTTTCTGTTTGCATTTGTATGGGATCTGTATTGTAGTCAAAAGCACGTTTAACTCTGGATGAGCTGAAAAACTATGAGTTGGATTAAGATGTGCTATTGGATAGTCTTGTGGTGGCTCAATTTCAGCTTCAATTCTACCCGTACGCATTAGTTTTACATGAATTTGATAGTATTCAGAAATATGTTTTGTAAACCCTATAATGTGTTTATGATCATCCTCAAAAAATGGTTCACTATATCCATAATTTTGCATCTGTATTTCAAAATATCTGAAATGTGTTTTTGGTATTGAAAAACATCTACAATGATGCGGATCTATTTTTGGTATTGTTTTCTTTCGTGGCTTGGATTTTATGGGTTTTTGTTTTCTACCTTTCCAAAATGATGGCAGTTTGATATTCATTTTCTTCAAAGATTTGGTTTTCTCTCATTACACATCAGGAATAAGATGTTTTAGAACGCATAGTTCAGTAGCAAGAAGAATTTTGTTTCCACCTATTTCGTTTACTCCGCCATAAAAGGTTAAACTGGTCATTTCCGGATTTTATTCTTGTAAAAACTGTTCCTTAAATGCGGATCCATCTGCTCATCATAAATGATGAGCAGATGGATCCGCATCATCGCTACTGCTAGTTCATAACTAATGTTGGGATTAGATTTCATAATTGTATTCAACCTCTCTCTAAGGAGATTTGAAATCGAAACGTCAAAACGTTTAGCGTATGGGACATTGTCCGGCTGGATTGCCTTGATACGATTTTGGTATGCAGTAATGCGTTCTCGGTATACTCGATTTAGTTTGTTATCAGGATATAGATGAATTAGCTTGTTCAGGTATTTTATTGCCCTCTGATAGTTGGAAATCGCCATTCCGCGTGCACCCTGACAATCAAGCTGTATTGCTTCTGCGGCAAACTTACTTGCGCTATTTTCCAATTGCTGGGGCGCTAGACTCAAAATCTGACCAACTATATCTCAACTCCGGTTCTTTCAAGGTAGTCATTAGTGTGAACTCGTCTAGCAGAATTAGTTAAATTAATTGGACTGCTTGCTCCAGACGTCCCGGGCCTTCTTCATAGCTATGAGCTGCTCGTCCGACAGGCCCTCGAGGTCCTGGTATACCAGGGCCCTGATGCCCCACTGCTCAAGCGACTGTGATACGTGGTATAGTATGAAAGTTTCAAATGACCAGTCAGGCGGGAAGATCGACTTTGTCTTGTAGTATAAATATTGGAGTTCCAAGTTCTTAGCTACTTTGGTGGCGCCGTCCGCAATATCCTTGTTGAGGTACTCCGTGACTATGGTCTCAGGCACAAATACCTCCGGCGGCTTCTCTCCTTGCGGCCCGTAACCGCGTTTCTGGAGCTCCTCCTCTATCTCCTTCTTCAGTGGGTCTACTAATCTAGGATTCTCCTTGTTCTCTTCGTTGTCCTTTGGCTTGTTTTCATCTCCCTTAGTCTCTTTCGTGTATTTCGTTCCATCTAAATTGAGTCCATGAGTTCGGCTAAAGTGCATTTGTGCTGTTCCACCATTAGGTAATGTATACTCTGGATGCTCTAAACACCTGTAGTATCGGGTAACGCTGTGCTTTTGCACCAAAGGATTGCCTTCCTTGATGTTCTCCCACTG
>VBPL01000053.1 GCA_005877205.1 Nitrososphaerota archaeon | reverse complement strand
AACTCTGCTAGCTCAACATTTTCACTGGTATCGCATGAGATGTCTTCAAACCAACCCGTACAGATATCCACAGGACCTGTAAACGCAAGCAACACACCTGCCTTTTACCTGTTATCACATGGAATATCTGTAAAGGATGCCATACAGAAATCCACAGGACCTGTAAACGCAAGCAATACCTTTGCCTTTTTCCTTTTATCAAACATTGCTCAAAAAGACAAGGGCAACATCTTCTTCTCACCATATAGCATATCAGATGCATTCTCAATGGCATACGAGGGAGCAAGGGGGCAGACAGAGAGCGAGATCCAGTCGGTCTTTGGGTTTGCAGACAGGCAGACACAGAGGGAGTCTGTCAGGGAACTTGATTCCAAGATAAACAGCCCAAATGCAAACTATACTCTAAATATTGCAAATGCACTATGGGTACAAAAAGACTTTACAATACTAAAAGAATACTCTGAATCGTTACAAAAATACTATTCTGCAAAAGCAGAGAACCTTGATTTTGTAAACAACGCAGAAGAGTCCAGAGGTGTAATCAACAAGTGGGTAGAGGACAAGACAGCCCAGAAGATAAAAGATCTGCTTCCTCCAGGCTCACTGGATGGTTCAACAAGAGTTGTTCTGACAGATGCAGTCTACTTCAAGGGAACGTGGTTTACCAAATTTGATGAATCAGAAACAAGGGATGCAAATTTTTCGGTATCTGAAAATAATACAGTCAAAGTTCCAATGATGCATGTAGAGACCGGATTTAAGTATCTTGAAGATGATGACTTGAAGATACTTGATATGCCATACAACGGAGGAAAGCTCTCGATGATGATAATCCTACCAAAGGACAAGAACTCAGATAAACTTATCAGTTTAGTGTCTTCAGATAAGCTGAACCAATGGAAGAAAAATCTTGCAGTAAAAGAGGTATCAGTACACATGCCAAAGTTTATGCTTCATACCACGTACGAACTTAATGAAAACCTCGCAGAGATGGGAATGCCATCGGCGTTTGATCCTGCCGTAGCTGATTTTTCAGGAATTACAGGATATAAGGACCTCTATATCGATGGTGTATATCACAAGGCATTTGTAGATGTAAATGAGAAAGGAACAGAGGCTGCAGCTGCAACAGCAATAGCGATGGCGGTAATGGGTGAAAATGCCGGGGTTCAACCCCTAGAATTTAATGCAGACCATCCGTTTATCTTTTTGATATATGATAATCAGACAGGCTTGGTCTTGTTTGCAGGCCAAGTAGTAGATCCATCAGAGAAATAATTTTTCTGATTGTTTTTTTATTTTCATTCCTTTCAGAGTTATTACTTATATGTTTGATCTTCGGGCCCGTTTTATCTGTTAATCCTAATTCTAGCGTTCAATCTTTTTTACGATACTGCCAGTTTTCCGCAAGTCACTGTAGAAATCGTGGAATTTTCTTGACTAGATGTGATATAGAAATTCTGCCAGGACCAATTGTTATTATGACTAGAGAACCTGCAAGAAGTATTACTGGAAGCTCAGCTCCGTTTGGTCCTATGAATTGCGATGCCTTGTAGATGTAAAATATTACACCAAGCATCACAAGCGATAGAACAGATGCGGAAATTCTTGTCAGTACACCAGATATGATAAAAATGCCAGGAACAAATTCCTCCAGCGCAAAAAGATACTGCATTTGTACAGGAAGGCCCATCTGTACTAGATAAGAGGCA
The DNA here is from genome assembly GCA_005877205.1 of Nitrososphaerota archaeon. GTDB lineage: Archaea > Thermoproteota > Nitrososphaeria > Nitrososphaerales > Nitrosopumilaceae > Nitrosotalea. The sequence continues at coordinate 4,446 of VBPL01000053.1, read as the reverse complement.
AAGCCCGGATCAAACTTGATAGAGCCAACCACAACAAAGATCGTACCTATTGTCAATCTTAGTCCAAAATGAGATATGTCATGAAGGATGCTCTGACGTATTTCTGCGCCTGCCAAGACATGTTGCTTTTCAAATGGAACTAACTTAAGGGTATAGTAATTTCGTTATACACGACATAGTATAGCAATCCAAACTTGAATAATCTTAAGTAATTATAACGGTAATAGAAGTTAATGATTTTCATAACCATGATCAAATTCAGGAAGAAGGCAAGCGAGGTTGTAGACGTAGGTAAAAAGATAATGCAAAACCTACCACCAAGCGTAAGGATAATCGGCACCTACTGGACACTTGGAAGGTACGACTCTGTCTGGATCTACGAAGGAAAGGACGAAAAAGACGCAATAAAGATGTGGTTGCCTGCAGGCGATGTGGTAAGAACAGAGACCTTGGTATCCTTGTCACGTGACGAAGCACTCAAACTAATGTAACTGAGATCTAGTTTGCAAGCTAGACTTCTAGCCTACGCCAAGAAATTATTTCTGTTGATCATCTTTTTATTCTATGAAATCGTATATAATTGCGGATAGCAGTCAGCTAGAAGAAACACTAATGCGCTTATACCGGATTGGTGGGCATGGTTTGAGGATCATGTCTGGTTCTCAGAAGATTGCTGTCCGGTTTACTTACTCCAAGATTAGTCTTACCTGTTTTGTATTTTTTATAATAAGCTAAAAATGCTATGGCTGCTCCAGCGGGTATCACATATAGAAGATATTGGTAATTACCAAGTTCTGCTAATTGATATGAAGACTGTTTTGGAATTAATCTGTAAATTGTTCCATCAGAAAGCGATACTATGTAGACAAGCCCATCTGGACCCTCTTTAATATCAGTAAGACAACCAAAGCCCGTTCCAAGTATAATTTCATCCATCGAATCTCCAATGTTTACAACATTATCCTGCAATTGGGGAGATTTGAAAACAAAGCCATCTCTGTTCTGGTTCAATTCAAATTTATACAAATTCCCATTATTGCAATCTCCAACAAGTACACTATTCCTGTAATTATTTAATTTGTCAGAGTTTACAAAAGATATTGCAGTTGGTGCAACCGGCTTTTCCCATGTGAATTGAGGATCATGGTAGACATAATTTTTGTAATGCGGAATTTCAGCCAATTGAGTCTTGTTTGCTGGTCCCATTAGTACATCCCAACCACTGTTAAAGTTTGGGGGAACTATGTTGATCTCATCTCCATAGTCTGGCCCATTTTCTGTATCCCAGAGCTTTCCTGTTATGGGATCTACTGTAAGACCAAAACTATTTCTTATTCCCATTGCATAGTATGGACCTGAAGGCACAAGACGCAGGATAACTCCTGTGTCATCAGGCTCTCCTACCTGATGGTTTTCAAGCTTGCCATATCTACCAGCATCGCCAACAATAAGATACACTGAGCCATTGAGGTCAGTGGTAATACCTCCTCCGTTGTGATAGATCTGTGTCTGAGGCATATCTTTTATGAGAGTCTTGTTTACCAATTTTTCTCCATTCCAATCATAGCTGTAAACTCGTTTGCCAAGTGGTGGGCCATCGTTGTAAGAAGATTCTGTAAAATAGAGATAGACTTTGGTTCCAACAACATCAATGCTTAGCATTCCTTGTTCACCTGCACTTGTAACGTTTTCCTTAAGCACCGGAGTATTCTGGTAAACCCCATTTCTGATTAGATGTACTTCGCCTGATGATTTTTCCAATACTAAAATGTCGTTGCCTATAAAGGCCATGGTAGTAGGACTGCAGCATATGTCAGAGACGTACTTTTGAACTACCAAATCGATGTCTTTGATGGAAGGTTGAGCATAGACAGGCAAGACAAGGAAGGGTATCAAAAGAATTGCCAAGTAAATTTTCAAAGCTGTTCGCTTGAGGTTATAAATTAACAAGTATCTAAGTTTAACCTATCTTCAATTGATATGACTTTTCAGATAATTTAAAAGCAATTTTTTTTGAATTTGATTTTCCAAATTTTATTTTGTAATCGATATATTATCCTGTCGTAACTCTGAAATTGACTTTTTCTTCCACGAAAAAGATATGCCTAGCGCTACAATGTAAGCCAAAATTCCTAGGATTAACGCATACCAAGCTCCTTGTAGTATGGAGATAGTAACTGTCAGAACTGAACCAAGCACAGAAAAGGCTCCATTAATTGCCCACATCCATGGTATGAATCTAGGGCTGTGTATCTTCACAAGCCTCAAGCCAGTGGGCATGGGCATTCCCATCAAAAAGCCAATAGGGGCAAGAAAACCTATCGCCATGAGTACTTTGGTATTCAAAGATTCAGCTATTGTCATGTAAATCATTGGTTGCAAAAATGCTGCGTAGAGTAATCCAATCAAGGATATCCCTGCAATTACAAAGACTAGATTTCTAGTGTTGTCCCTAATTATTCGCGAGCTGACAAGACTACCACCTCCACTTGAAACAAGCAGTGTAAAAAGTAAGATAGCAAGTGTCGTGGTTGGATTTCCTAAAAGTAAAATTAGTTTTTGCATAAGGGAGAGCTCAATTAACATGAATCCTAGACCTAAAGCAGCAAAGTATGGAATTATCCTGGAGAGGGCAATCTCACCCAATCTTCTTTTACCGTTTTGTTTTAGCCAAATTAAAGGGATGAGCAAAAACGATGCTACAATGATAATGCTGGCAAAAATCAAGGATTTCAATATTATAGGCAAGGGTTTCTCAAATGACAAAAAAAACGGATTGTCATCTGTTACTGGATAGACCTTGGTCCAGAACAGATCATAATATTGTTGCAGGCTTATATTGCCACTCAAAAGCTCTTCATATGGTTTAATCGCAGGTCTCTGACCGGGCATCAAGATTGTTGTGTAACCCTTATGGGCAAATTTTGAAGAAAGAAACTGAATTTCATTATCAGTGAAGGGTGCTTTTGACAAAATTGCCATTGTTACACTGGGATCCCTTTGAGCAGAGTTGACAGTAACAACGACAATGTGCTTATAAGCCTCATTCTGGGCAACACCATTTTTCTCAAGTAGTAGAGTAAAAGTCGAGACAAACCTTGGTGAGTCAAGAAGCCATCTAACAACTACTATCTTTCCTCTATCGGTCAGGTGATCATAGTATTGTTGGAACCCTTCCGTGGTGTAGAGAAAATTTTCTGATACGCTTAGACCTCCAGAAGAAACGGAAGCCCATGTGTCAACAAATGGAATGTATACAATATCATATTTCTCATTTGAACGTGTAACAAAGCTTCTTCCTTCGTCTATGTATGACCTGACGTATTGGTGATGATAGACATTTCCAGCCTTATCACCGTAACTTTCAACGGTATCATAAATTATGGGGTTGATCTCAACTGAAGTAACATCCTTACTCCCACTTACCAGAGCAGCAACGACATCTCTACCTCCACCTGAACCAATAACTAGGACCTTTGGATTATCGATCATCCTGAAGGGAAGGTATTGCATCCATTCTGAGAGGTCAATTTTGCTACCAGGGTCACCATCCCATGAGATAATGTTTGTACCAGCACCACCATCTATGAAGATCTTTGCAGCAATATCCCCAACACCTTGACCTCCCTCAACTACATCAATTCTTGAAAATGAATTCCATTCTGTTTTGACGATATGTGCACCAGGATGTTCCTTAAGATAAATGGGCAGATCCTTTTTTGCGTGGGGATCTGTTTGTATGGAAAAAATTTGCGTGATCCCATTAATGAGAAGTAATGATACTGCAAACCCAACAAAAGCCATGGATATAATGATTTTCTTTTTGCTCTTGGATGTAAATGAAAATATGATAGCGGCTACAGCTGAGACTAACCCAACTGTTAGAGCTGTATTTTCCCCTCCAAGTGTTGATAACAAAATAATAACTGCTAATGCGCCAAATGATGCGCCTATCAGATCTGCGGCATATAATCTGCCGGCTATAGCTGCAAATGAATTGAACGCAGTTGAGATGACTATTCCAATGAAGAAGAATGGGATTGTGAAAAGGAACATGAATAATGGAAGATAGATTACATGAGAAGCAAGTGCGTGCATTGTGAATAGTGCTATAGGAACAAACAGGGTGATGCCTATTGTAGCAGCGACGGTCATATCTACTGGCCAGTCTTCCTTGATGATTTTGATTCTGTGCTGCACAAATAAACCAGATGATCCTAATCCTAAAAGAGCAACTGATACAGCAACAAATGCAAAGTGGTACCAGATTGCAGCGGAAAATATTCGTGTGATAGCAATTTCCATGACAAGACCTGAAAGTGAGGTAAGAAATATTCCTGCAAATAGTAGTTTACGGTTGGACAAGGTAGGCAAAAGTCCTGGCGTTTCCATCTTCATATTCGACAAGCCGTCCAAGAATAAAAACCTGCACCAGTTTCTTCTGTA
>VBPL01000052.1 GCA_005877205.1 Nitrososphaerota archaeon | reverse complement strand
ATTCATTGACACAGCTTAACGTACCTGTCAAAACATGCAAGAATTGTGGCGAGATATTTGTAACTGGATATCATGCTTCAGTTGGAATACAATTTTGGTGGACTGCTTTGACCTTGATTGGTGGTATTGTTTATTGGGCAGTGAGAGGTAGAAGTGAACGATGCCCGAAATGCAAAGGCAGAGATCTTAATGTTGCCTTCAAAACACTTGACGTTTAGAAAACAGTGAAGAGTTTCATCGATATTTTCGTAAGAGTGGTAGTATGGGCTACAAAACTTTTCATGTCTATATCCCCCTTAACATTTAAGAGAAGAACTAATTGTATCAATATACTTGGAATCAAAAGTTGTGGTTTATGCAGCTATAGGCATAATAGTGGCAATCATAGCTGTAATAGCCGTTCTTCCAGGCTCTGGAATTATCAAGAATATTATTCCTCAAAATAAGAATATACCGTCTGCATTGACAGCAATTTCCACTGAGATCAAACCACTTGATTTGGAGTATAACGGTAGTTCGGTCTTGTCAATTACAGACAGAGATGCAACAATAGAGACAAAGTTCTCTGTTACAAATCCAAATAACACGACAGTACTAGTTGAGATGATAAATTATGGCATCTACGTCAATAGTGTACTTGTAGGTCATGGAGAGTTCGGGCAGAGATATGAAGGAAGCTTGGAAAGCTCAAACTATTTACCACTTGTTGAACATAACTCGGAAGTAGTAACTAACAAGGCACAACTACATAATGATGGTAATAATCCTGAAGTCTGGTCTGCGCTCCAAAAAGGGACTGCTAAGATAACTGTTTCAGGTACTGTCTACTATGGAACTAATACCGCATTTAGTGGTCAGAATCTCTCTTCAGATTTCAACTTTACAAAATAATATATTAATTTACGGATACGTGGGATTGTATCTTGAACGAATGAACTTTACTAGATAGATGAGACCAAGAATAACCCAGGTAAGCATCATTGCTCCCCAGACCAAAAGAACAATCTGTTCTATAGTAAGACCAATCTGTGATGGCATTGTCACTTGAAGCTGAAACAGAGGAAAGAGATACGGGTTAATGCTCTGAACATCGTGAAGAAACCTGTCATTTACTAATTGTGCTACTGCATGCCAGCCAAAGAAAAACGTCACAAAAAAGAAAACTGCCTTTCTACCAACTGGCCTTTTATACCCTCTTCTTTCTATTCTCTGAAGCTTTTCCTTAACTACTGCCAATTCAGCGCGTAGTTCTTCATTGGTCCGTTGTTCACTGCTCTTTCTTCTTGAAGATCCTATATACGTGGTGATTAAGGACTCTAGGTATCTCTTGTCAGATGAATAGAGTTGCTTGCCATCTTGAAGCGCAGTCAGAATATAGTTGAGTCTTCCAATATCTCCTTTCTTCGAATTTATCAGGTACATTACATACTCGATTAGCTCATCTGACATCTCAACCACCTCTTAGATTCAATACGACATGAATCCCTTGAACCGTTTTAGATAAATCTATCAATATTATCAAGCTCTTTTGGAAAGGGATTTTAATTCTCTGTGAGGCTAGCCCACCCTCTTGAGGAAGCTGATGATCGGTTCTCTGTCTACGTTAGAAAGAGAGGAAAATCCCTCAAGGAGTTCTTTTTGAACCATCAGTGTTTCGTCAAACGCCTTCTTCACACTGTCCATATCAAATGGAATCAAGTGAGTAATCTTTCCCTCACTATAGGATTCAACATATTTTTTTAACAACGATGAAACAAAGTTTGGTGCTACATCAAGCAACGTGAGAATTGATTTTTTTAGATCTTTGTCTTTTGAGATAGAATTTCTCTCGAAAAAATCTGCCATAATTTTAATTCGTTCTTTGTTTATTTCTGATAAAGACGCTGCAACTAGCAAGCCAGAATCGGTTAACTGATAGTATGGTACTCCTTGGTCTTGTAGTGCTTTTGGGCCGCGCTTTATTGGAAGCCTTCCTCCCTCTTCAACAATTCCAAGTGGAAGGAGTATCTCATCGAGGTCTCTGAAAATCCCGGAGTAGATGTTTTGCCAAGTTGTGTTGTTTTTTTCCGCAAGTCTGTGCGCTATCGCTGTTCGTGTCCTTCTTGTTGGGAGCGTCTCCGTAATAAGATGTGTAATTATTCCTTGTTGACGCATCGCCTCTCCAGTAAACTCTTTTCCCTTGGTCTTGAATGTCTGAAAAACCGGTAGCTTTGGAGTTGTTTTCTTTGCCTTTAACATCATGATTTATTGTACCCCTCGGTAAAATCTAAAACTGTGGATAAGAGCCAGTTTTTCACAAATTGATGACCTAGAATTCGCATTTTATGTTATTATCATATTGCAGTAAGATATAAGAATTTATGAGTTTGCACGAATTATAACAAATTATGTAGGTTTGAAATACAATACACAGTTTTCGTTGGAAAAAAATTTCAACAAACTTTAGTTCCAAACCCAGTCTAATTATGCACTAGTATGAAATGAATTTACATTACCTAGATTAGAGTTATCATATGTTCATATCGCCAACTGAGTTAATGGAAAAGCTTGAAAAACCAAATCTGATTGTAATTGATTCAAGATCATACAAAGAATATTCAGAAGGACACGTTCCAGGAGCGGCCAATCTTGACCTTTTTTATTATCATTGGTCTGATACCTCAAAAGATGGCATCAAGGCATTTGAAAAACAGATGAAAAATCTTCTTTCATTTGTAGGCGTAACAAAAGACAAGATGGTTGTATTTTACGATGAGGTATCAGGCATGAGTGTTGCTAGAGGTGTTTGGCTTTTGATGTATTTTTCACATCCACAAGTCTTTATGCTAGATGGCGGATTCAAAAAATGGAAGAGCCTTGGTCTTCTAACAGAAACCAAAACGAATGGTTTCAAACCTGCAAAGTTCACAGGTAAAATCAACAAAGAAATCATCGTAGGTTACGAATACATTAAGGAAAAAATTGGCAAGGTAAAGCTTGTTGATGCCAGAACCAAGGACGAATATGATGGAACTGTTATACGCGCCGGAAGAAGAGGGCATATACAACTGCTGTTAGCATTGATTGGAATCTGAACATAAACGAGGATGGAACTATGAAATCAAAAGAAGAGCTCTCAAAGCTGTACGAGTTTTCAAAAAATGACGAAATAGTAACTTATTGTCAGGGAGGATACCGTGCAGCTAATTCATTTTTGGCACTCAAAAAACTTGGTTTCAAAGATGTCAAAGTTTATCTGGGTTCGTGGGGAGAGTGGGGAAACAAGTTAGATCTCCCAGTGGAGCAATCCTAGCGTTCTGTTAGAAACTATCCGGCAAAAAACAATGTGCGATGATCGCACAACACCATTTCCTATTTTTTGAAAAAATGGAATTGTTGTTTATAAAAATTAGATTAATATAACCTCTTTAAATGAGCCATACGTAATGGTGCTGAACAAGCGTTCCAAATTATCGCTTATTATCATAACGACGGGATTGACAATTGCACTGTCAACCTTTTTTACAACACCGGTATTTGCCGCAGAAACAAGCCCAAGTAGTAGCAACTTAACAAAACCACTTCTTGCTATTGCTGCGGCTATTGCAATTGCTGGTGGTTTGATAGGTACTGGCAATGCGCAACAAGGTATAGGAGCAGCCGGTATGGGTATTATAGCTGAAAAGCCAGAGAAGTTTGGTCAAGTACTATTCTTCTTCGTCATTCCGGAAACACTGTGGATCATCGGATTCGTATTGGGAATCATATTGTTACTGGGCATACTTTAGTGGTTTCAGTAATATGAGTATAGAGACTTTCCTCCTTGAGATAGAGAATAGAAAAAAAAGGGAGATTGAAAGTCTTGAAAAGGATCTGGGAGAAAAAAAAGCAAAGCTTCAGGCAGAGATGAATCATACTGTTAAGGAGATTCAGGAACGTTTCGCAAATGAGGCAAGGGTCAAGGCCGAAAGGGAACACTCAAGACTAATTGAAGCTGCCAAGCTTCAAGCAAAAAAGATCATATTTGATGCGATAAACTCTAACATGCAATCCGCGTTTAACGTAATCAAGCAGGAAATAGAAACCTACGCAAAAAGTCCTCAGTACAAAAAGGCGCTTGAAACTATGGTAGACACTTCAAAGAAGAAACTTGGTAAAACCATTGTGGTTCACTGCCGTGAAGAAGACAAAACAATCCTAAAGGATCTTGGCGTCACAACAGGTAAATCAATTAAGACTCTTGGTGGTATAATTGCTGAAAACAAAGAAGGAACAAAAGAACTAGATCTTACTTTTGAAGAATTACTTAGGACTCACGAGGATCAAATTAAGAACTTTCTCTCGGAGAGAATGTGATGCCAACATCACAATATGCTTCATCATTTGGTAGATTACAGGCAATATCGCTCAATCTTCTGTCAAAAGATGTAATGCAGAACCTCCTGAAAGCAAAGGATGAAAACGAGATGGTAAAGATGCTTGAATCAACATGGTACAAACCAGAAATAGAGAGAGCCGCTTCAATATTCAAAGAATCCGAACTCTTGGAGGTTGCACTCAACAGACATCTAGTCGAAGTCAACAAAATAGCCTTGGAGGCTACACCGTTTAATGGCAAGTCTGCTGTAAGGGCATATCTTTCAAAGTGGGACATTTACAATATTGAGCTTATACTTTCTGCAAAAAGCATGGGAAGACCAATTACTGAAACAGAATCATTTCTGGTTTCAAGCAGAAATGTTCCAGCAGGAATTTCAGCCGGAAATATCCCTCATGATGAAATGAAGGTAATTCTATCTCAAACAGGAGTAGACGGCGTGGTAAATCAACTAGTAAAATACAACTATGGAACCATTTTGATGCAGCACTTGGAAACATACCAAAAGACAGGGAATCTTGGACCTATGATGTCGGCGCTTCAAGCCTTTTATTATCAGAACCTTCTTGAATCTCTCAAGTTCTTCCAAGGTGACGAGGGAACAATAAGGGATCTCTTCAGAGCTGAGATTGACAAGAAAAATCTCCTAAGTCTTCTTAAAGCCAAGGAATCTAATTTGGACAAAGATCTTTTAAGCAAACATCTTATCGACGGTGGAAAGATTCCCAAAAATGAATTACTTGAGATCTATGGCGCAAAAGATGTTGCAGAAATTGTTGGTAGAGTAGAGAACCGTTTTATGCTTGTCAATGCACTAGCTCAATATAAAAAATCAAAGAGCCTTATCGACTTTGAAGTTGCCTTGGATAAATTCATAAATTCTGAGTACGTCAGAAGGTTGAAAAATATTGCACTCTCAGTTGGAACGATATTCTATTTTATGGTTAATACAGAGCATGAGCGTGAAAACATAAAGAGAATTGCATACGGAAAACGATACAACCTCTCCAATGAATACATCAGCTCTTTGTTACTAATCGAGTGATAAAAATGTCAAAACAAAAAACCGATGCAGGTGGAAGGATTGCGGTAGTTGGCGAGCGTGAGCTTGTGATCGGATACAGGCTTCTTGGGATCGACGACACCTTCATCGTAGGTGGAGAAGAAGCAAGCAAAACTATTCAAGAACTTTTTGTATCAGGTAAGTTTAGTCTTATTATAGCAAGTGATTCTGTTCGAAATTCTATTCCAGCGGTCTTTAGAAAGAAGATCGAGTCATCGATCGAACCTCTGGTAATATTCATGCCTGCTATGGAAGGAAATATTCAAGAAGAATCAATTGCTGCTTTAGCAAAGAGAGTGTTAGGAATAAGTATCCCAACAGGTTGATGATGATAAATGACTGATGGAATAATCTCAAGAATTTCAGGTCCGGTAGTAATTGCAAGTGGCCTAGAGGGTGCACAAATGTATGATGTGGTTCGTATAGGTGAGATGGGACTAGTTGGAGAGATAATTCGTCTAGAAGGAAACAAGGCAACGGTTCAGGTCTACGAAGATACTACTGGTCTGCGTCCGGGTGAAAAGGTAATCAATACGAAAAGGCCGCTGTCAATGCAGCTTGGTCCTGGTCTACTCACCTCAATCTATGATGGTATTCAAAGGCCACTGGATGTCCTAAGAGAGCAAAGTGGTGACTTTATTAGCCGAGGAAAGGTCATTCCTGCGCTAGATCAAACAAAGAAATGGGAATTTGTTCCACTTAAGAAAAAAGGTGATCATGTTTCTCAGGGCGAAATTATTGGCGAGGTTCAAGAAACAGAACTGATCATGCATAAAATTATGGTTCCTTACAACGTTGAGGGCGACCTAACCGAGATTTCTGAAGGAAAGTTTACTGTTAACGATATTGTTGCAACCGTACAAAATGGTGTCAAGACAGATATCGGTCTGTCAAGCTGGTGGACTGTCAGAACCCCAAGACCAGTTCTTCGCAAGCTCCCACCAGAAGAGCCACTACTTACTGGTCAAAGAGTACTTGACACATTCTTTCCAGTTGCAAAAGGTGGAACTGCCGCGATTCCAGGTCCATTTGGAAGTGGAAAGACAGTAACTCAGCAACAGCTTGCAAAGTGGGCAGACAGTAATGTTATCGTTTACGTAGGTTGTGGTGAACGCGGAAATGAAATGACAGAAGTTCTTTCAACATTTCCAAAGCTTGAGGATCCAAAGTCCAAGCGACCATTGATGGAACGTACGATTCTTGTTGCAAATACTTCAAACATGCCAGTAGCCGCACGCGAAGCAAGTATCTACACTGGAATCACAATGGGAGAATACTATCGTGATATGGGTTATGGTGTTGCACTAATGGCCGACAGTACATCAAGATGGGCAGAGGCATTAAGAGAGATTTCAGGAAGATTGGAAGAGATGCCAGGCGAAGAAGGATATCCAGCCTATCTTGGTAGAAGATTGGCAGAATTCTATGAAAGAGGCGGTAAGGCAGTTGTTATCTCTCCCGAAGGACGTGTTGGTTCTCTTACCCTTGTAGGTGCAGTCTCACCTCCTGGCGGCGACTTTTCAGAACCAGTCTCTCAAAACACGTTAAGAGTAACCAGAGTCTTTTGGGCACTTGACGCAAGCTTGGCATCCAGAAGACACTTTCCATCAATTAACTGGCTTACAAGTTACTCGCTTTATGCAGATGGCATGAGCGAATGGTACAAGACGAATGTTGCAGCCGGATGGATCGCACTAAGAAAAGAGGCACTTGAGATTTTACAAAAAGAATCTGAGTTACAAGAAATTGTTCAGCTTGTAGGTTATGACGCATTACCAGAACCAGAAAAGGGTGTCTTGGATACGGCTCGTTCTATCAGAGAAGACTATCTGCAACAGAGTGCTTATGATGAAGTAGATACTTACACATCTATTAGAAAACAGTTCTTAATGTTATCAGCAATTCTAGAGTTTGGCAAGATGGAGGCTGATACAATAAAGAAAGGAATTTCATCAGCAAAGATAGGTTCGCTAGAATCAAGAAAACTGATATCAAAAATTAAATGGACAAAGGAGGATCAGGTTGAACAACTAGTTAAGGAGATAAAGAGCGCAATGCAACAAGAGTTTGCTAATTTGTTAACGGAGGCTTCACGGTAAATGTCCAGTATATCATATAAGACAATTTCAAAGATTGCAGGTCCGTTGATGTTCGTAGAGGGAGTTGAGAACGCGGCCTATGGAGAAATGGTAGAGATAAAGCTAATTAATGGTGAAAGAAGACAAGGACAAGTTCTTGATACTAGACAGGGTCTTGCAATAGTACAGGTCTTCGGTCCAACCATGGGATTGAATACAAGTGGTACTTCAATAAAATTTCTAGGCGAAACAGCACAGATTTCAGTTTCTGATGAGATGCTTGGGCGTGTCTTTGACGGACTTGGAAATCCAAAAGATAACGGTCCAAAGATTGTATCAAAAAATAAAGTCGATCTAGTGGGTTCTGGTATTAACCCATATTCAAGAGAAGAGCCATCTGAATTCATTCAGACTGGTATGTCAAACATAGATGGGATGAATACTCTTGTCAGAGGTCAGAAGCTTCCGATATTTTCAGGCGCTGGCCTTCCTCATAACTTGCTTGCATCACAGATTGCAAGACAGGCCAAAGTCCTCAGCGCATCTGAAAGCTTCTCTGTAGTTTTTTCTGCAATGGGTATCACAAGTGAAGAAGCAAACTTTTTCGTAAAACAATTTGAGGAAAGCGGAGCACTTGGAAGAACCGTTCTCTTTCTAAACTTGTCATCTGATCCTTCGATGGAACGTCTACTTACCCCAAGACTAGCACTGACAACTGCTGAGTATCTTGCTTATGAAAGAGATATGCACGTTCTTGTAATTATGACTGATATGACTAATTACTGTGAAGCATTAAGAGAAATTTCTGCTGCAAGAGAAGAGGTTCCTGGACGAAGAGGATATCCAGGTTATATGTACACTGACTTGGCATCACTTTATGAAAGAGCTGGAAAGATCAAAGGCAGACATGGTTCCGTTACCCAAATTCCTATCCTTACAATGCCAGCAGATGATATCACGCACCCAATTCCTGACCTTACTGGTTACATTACGGAAGGTCAGATAGTCATGAGTAGAGATCTACATAGGGGAGACATTCATCCCCCTGTTGATGTATTAACCAGCCTATCTCGTTTGATGAACCAAGGTATTGGAAAGGGTAGAACAAGAGAGGATCACAGAAACCTCGCCGACCAACTCTATTCAACATATGCACAGGGTAAAGACGCAAGAGCACTGTCAGCAATTGTAGGTGAAGAAGCACTAAGTGATCTTGATAGGAAGTTCCTAAAAGTTGCTAATAACTTTGAGCGAAAGTTTGTAAACCAAGGAATGGATGAAAATCGTTCAATTGAACAAACTCTGGATATTGGATGGGAATTGCTAAGTGAACTCTCGGATTCTGAACTCAATCGCATTAAACCAGAATTTATTGAGAAATACAGAAAGAGATCTAGTACAGGTGTATAGAATTGCCATCAGCAATTAACATCAGACCAACTCGTCTTGAATACATCCGCACAAAAAGAAGAATAATAATCGCAAAAAAAGGTCTCAAACTATTAAAACTTAAAAGACAAGCATTGATTCTTGAATTCTTTAACACAAGCAAAAGCGCGGCATCTTTGCGAAGTGGTCTGCAGGCTGAGCTAATAAAAGGATATCAAAGCATTCGAATGGCTGAGATGCTGGCAGGTTCGATGAGATTAGAAAATGAGGCTATGAAGATTCCTCAGTTAAGCAAGTTACAAATTACTCCAAAGAACGTCATGGGTGTTCGAATTCCAAAAATAGTTGGAGGTCAAGGCAACCAAGCATTGACCGAACATCTCTTGGAGCTTCCACCGTCTATCAACGAAGCAATCAAGGCGTTCCAGAATGTTCACAGGATGGTCCTAGATGTAGCCGAAAAAGAAACAACACTGCGAAAGCTCCTATTGGAAATAGAAAAGACAAAGCGAAAGTCCAACGCCATTGAAAATGTGTTTATACCAAGATTATTGGCTGCAGTTAAATTCATCACTTTCAGATTAGATGAGATGGAAAGGGACACTTTCATTATGCTAAAGACTGTAAAACGCAAGATGGGAGAAAGAGAACAGGAAGCCATAATCAAAAAGGAGAAGGAGATAGTTGCCTAATTTTGCAAATCCGCAACAGAGAAAGCTCTTCTTGATAATGAGGGCATTTAAGCTAGGAAATATTTTTGCTACCATCGCTCTTGCATTGTATGCAAGCAAGCACCTTCTAGGAGTATGAGATGTCAACCTCAGAAAAATACGCGCATTCTCTTAAGCAGATTAAGGAAGACGAGGAAAAGGCTCAAAGGGAAATTGACGAACAAAAAAAGAAGGTTGCGGAAGAATTCAAAAATTTCGAAACATATGCAGCTAAAACTATTGCAACGGCAAAAACTGACGGCGAAAAATTGGTTGAGACATCTATAGAACAAATAAGAAAGAAAGCGAACGATGAAACAGAAAAGATCATAGAGGATGCCAAAAATAAATCATACACAATCTCTACCAGAATAGATGCCCAAACAGTGCGCGAGATAATAGAGATTTTATTAAAAGAGGTATAGATTTGGTTCTAAAACCAGTACCAATGAGAAGAGTTGCAGTGCTTGGACTGCGAAAAGACAGACAAACCATAATCTCTATTTTACATGATCTAAATGCAGTACAACTAGAACCGCTCTCAAAGAACGTGGCTGTAATGTTAAGAAACGAACGTGATAATGATCTATTCAGGCAGGTTTCAGACCAACTCCTAAGAATGAAAGCACTAAGAACTGTATTACCTCGATTTGAGGTCAACCAGTGTCAAAGGTTCACATCAGTAGATGAATTGTTGCAGGTGGCCAAATCTATCGACCTAGATGATAAAGTCGCAGCATTGGAAAGAGACAAAGAAAATCTTCTCACGCAGCTAAAAGAAACCGAAAATAACATGAAACTCGTAGAAGAATTCTCGTTCTTTCCGGAGGACTTTGGTGTCTTACAACTAAGGACAGCACACTCTTACTTTGCAAGGGTTGACTCAAAGGACTATGCTAACTTCAAAAAAGCAATGGACGTAAACAGCCAAGACATCTTTCTTTATCCAAAAGAA